>CAZAFP010000166.1:0-1500 GCA_964484835.1 uncultured Methanosarcinales archaeon | reverse complement strand
GCTCTTAAAGAATATGCTTATTTATTAGCTTTGTTACACAGGCCTAACTCTAGAATAGTAAAGAAAGCTGAGCATTTGAAGGGTTTGATTAGGAAGAATTATTTCAAGAAAGGAGATGATTCTTATATTTATCATAAGCCTCTTTATCTTAGTAGTTCTGATAAGCCTTATTTATTGCCTTATTTCCATCCCGGGAAGGTTGGTTCTAAATTTGATGGCTTTGGTAATAGTTTGGCTTTGCACACAGATATTCTTTCTGAGGACGAGAAGGAAAGCATAATAAATTATGTCGAGAATGAATTTGGGTATAAGACAAGGTATTTATTGCCTGCTTTCAGTCCTGTTATTGATAATGGTAGTGATTTTGAAATGCTCAGAACTAATTATTTGTCTGATTTTCGTAATAAGCCTTTTGAGTATCATAATGGAGGTCTTTGGCCTGTCGTGACTGGTTTTTACGCGAGCGGTATTAAAAATCCTGTTTATTATTTAGAGTCTTTGAGTAAGTTAAAGGAGTTTCCCGAGTTTTTAAACGGCTCTAGTTTTGAAAGTAAAGGTGTTATGAATCTTTGTTGGTCAGCTGCGGCTTTGATTATAGTTAAGAATTACTCGGAGGGAGAGAGGTTGTTTATATGAATTTATTAGCTACTGATTTGGATAGGACTCTTTTTCATAATGGTAAAGAGCCTTATGAAGAAGGAAGTATGGAGGAGCTGAAAGAATTATTAAAGAAAAATAATGTGAGCGTTATATTCGTAACGGGAAGGTATAAAGAATTAGTAAAAGAAGGTATTAAAGATTATAATCCTCCACTGCCTTCTTATGTGATTGCTGACGTCGGGACTAGTATTTACAAGTATGAGAATGGTGAGTTTATAAGAGACGAGGATTGGGATGAAGAGTTAAAAAAGATTTGGAAGAATCACGATCGTTTTTTCATTAGAGAAGTTCTTAAAGATTTTGAAAAGCTTAAGGAGCAGGAAGAGATTAAGTTAAATAAATTCAAACAGAGTTATTATTTAGAAGATGAAGAAGAGGTTGAGTTAGTTAAGGAAAAACTAGAGGAGGAAGGAATACCTGCCGAGGTTATTTATAGTTATGATACTGAAGAAAGAACTAGTCTTTTGGATATACAGCCAAAAGGTGTTTCTAAAGAAGGCGCTATTAGATTCTTAATAAAAAAAATAGGAGTTGATGAAGAAAAAGTTGTTTATTCTGGAGATAGTGGAAATGACTTGCATCCTTTAATTGCTTTTAAAGGCATATTGGTGGGCAATGCTAATTCTGATCTTAAAAAATTACTGAAGAATAAGGTTTATCAAGCCAAGAGTAATTATAGTGCTGGAATCATAGAAGGTTGTAAGTATTATAACTTATTTTCTTAAAAAGAACAAAAAAGTATACTAATATATTAAAAAGATTTAAATATAAGTAAATTAAATTATAAAAACAATACAACAAATAAAAAACATATAAACTATAAAACAAATAAAAACTATA
>CAZAFP010000165.1:0-1504 GCA_964484835.1 uncultured Methanosarcinales archaeon | reverse complement strand
TAGCATAAGTGGTAATTACATATTAACAAAAGAAGGATTTGAAGTATCCAGGAATGAAGCTATAGATTTATTAGCTAGTGCGGGTATATTCAATTTTGAAAAATTACCTCGTAAAGACAAGGTGACTGGTAAAGAAATATTCAGTTGTGTATTGCCTGATGACTTTAACTTTGAAGGAAAATCAAGACTTCATAAGTCTAATCCTGAAGATCCTGATTCGATTGTGAAAATTGTTGATGGTAAATTAATAACAGGGGTTTTAGACAAAGCTAACTTAGGAGGAGGTAGTGGTTTGTTATTAAGGAATCTTCATAAGAGATATGGACAGGATAAAATCATTCTATTCTTGAGAGATCTGAATGGATTAGGTGCTGAAGTTCTTATGAAGTACGGTTTTACTAGTAAATTATCAGATATTGATTTAGATTCTAAATCATCTAAGAATGTAGAAGACTTGAAAAAAGAAACAGAGAAAGATGTTGAAGAATTAATCAAGGCTTATAGAGACGGTACTTTAGAACAATTACCTGGTAGGTCTTTATTGGAAAGCTTAGAAGGTAAAATCTTGGAGAGACTTAACAAATTAAGAAACAATGCTGGTGAGTTAGTAGAAAGAGAAGCTAAAGGCGATACCACTACTATGGCTATGGTTAAAAGTGGAGCTAGAGGTAATACTATAAACTTAGCTCAAATGGCTTCTATTGTAGGTCAGCAAGCTCTTCGTGGCGGTAGGATAGGCAAAGGTTACAAAGATAGGTCTTTGTCTTGTTTCAAGAAAGGAGATTTAAGTCCTGATGCAAGAGGTTTCATAAGCAGAGGTTTTAAGAGTGGTTTGAAGCCTGAAGAAATGTTCTTTATGGCGATGACCGGAAGAGATAGCTTAATGGATACTGCTTTAAGAACGCCAAAATCTGGTTACTTATACAGAAGATTGGCTAACGCTATGCAGGATTTAAAAGTAGAATATGATTTCAGTGTTAGAGACGCGTCTAAAAAAATCGTGCAGTTCATGTATGGTGAAGACGGCTTAGACGTTTCTAAGACTGAAGGTGGTAATATCAACGTAAAAAGTATTGTAGAGTCTATAAAATGAGGTAGGTTTTTAGAATGGTTCATGAAAAAATATTCAAAGAGTACGAAGAAAGAATACCTGTGTCTTTATTAGAGGACGTTAAAGCTAATATTCCTAAGGATTGTTCTCAGGACAGGTTAAGTAGGATTTTGGCTGAGGTAGAAAAAGAATACAGAAATTCATTAGCTGCACCTGGTGAGTGTGTGGGCGTTATAAGCGCGGAATCTATTGGTGAGCCTGGTACTCAGATGACCTTGAATACTTTCCACTTCGCAGGGGTTAGCGAGATGAACGTAACCACGGGTCTTCCTAGGTTAATAGAAATATTGGATGGTAGAAAGACTTTAAGTTCTGAAATTATGAGGATTCATCTTAAGAAGCCTTATTCTGAGGGTGAAGATTTAGACAGCGTCGTTGCTCGTCTAAAAGAAA
>CAZAFP010000164.1:0-1520 GCA_964484835.1 uncultured Methanosarcinales archaeon | reverse complement strand
TTGTTTGAAAAAAACCATGCTTTGGCTTTAAAACATTCTTTGAATTCAGAAAAAGAAATATCTGAAGAAGAAGACGTTTTAAAAGCAATAAATATTTACAGCTCTTTCCCAATAAGAGACAAATCAGGCATATTTATAGGGGCTAGGATGGGAAGGCCTGAAAAAGCCAAGATGAGGAAGCTAACAGGGAGTCCGCATAGCTTATTCCCTGTCGGAGAAGAAGGAGGCAGACTTAGAAGTATTCAAAGCGCATTAGAAAAAGGATTTATGGAAGTGGAAGTCCAGATGTTTTATTGTCTTTGTGGAAACAGAACTCCTTTCAGGGTCTGTGAAAAATGTGGCGATAAAACAAATTTAGTAAAAGATTGTGAAATCTGCGACGGCACTAGTTGTGAACATGAAAAAGCAAAGCCTTACTTCAATGAGAAGATAAAAATACAAGATCTGACAAGAAGTATTAATAAAAACTTAAACACTCAAATAATGCCTGACTTGATAAAAGGAGTCAGGGGTGTTAGTAATAAAGAAAAAATAACAGAGCACTTAACTAAAGGTTTTTTAAGAGCCAAGCATGGTATTAGTGTGAATAAAGACGGCACTATAAGATATGATGCTAGTGAGATGCCTATAACTCATTTTAAACCCAGAGAAGTAAGAGCTCCAATTAATAAGTTAAAAGAACTAGGTTATGAAAAAGACATATATGGTAATGAATTAGAAAAGGACGATCAAATTTTAGAGTTGAAAGTTCAAGACATATTATTACCTTCCTGCCCCGTTGCTTTAGAAGAGCCAGCGGATGATGTATTATTCAAAACTGCTAACTTCGTAGACGAATCTCTTAAAAAACTCTACGGCCTAAAAAGTTTTTACAACCTAAAAAACAAAGAAGACTTAATAGGTCACTTGACAGTAGCCCTAGCACCACATACCAGCGCTGGTATCGTGACTAGAATAATAGGATTTTCCAACACCCAAGGATTTTACGCCCATCCATACGTCCACGCGGCTATAAGAAGAGATTGTGATGGGGATGAAGCTTGCTTGTTATTATTACTCGATGGCTTCTTGAATTTCTCAAAAACTTACCTGCCAGGCAGCCGTGGGAGTACTATGGACGCGCCTCTTGTTTTAACCAGTAAGATATTGCCTGCGGAGGTCGATGATATGATATTCAACTTAGACACTGCTTGGGAGTATCCTTTAGAGTTATACGAAGCAGCAGATGAATATAAGAGTACGGGCGATGTGGACATTCCTATTATTAGCAAAGCCTTAGGAACGCCTGACCAGTACGAAAACATAGGTTATACTCATGATGTTAGTGACATAAATCATGGAGTTCTTTGCAGCGCTTACAAATTATTACCTAGCATGCCTGAGAAAGTAGACAAGCAGATGGACTTAGCTGTCAAATTAAGAGCTGTAGATCAAGCAGACGTTGCTAAATTAATTATTAACAAACATTTCATAAGAGACACAAAAGGTAATCTTAGAAAGTTCAGCTTGCAAGAATTTCG
>CAZAFP010000163.1:0-1537 GCA_964484835.1 uncultured Methanosarcinales archaeon | reverse complement strand
TTTTTCAAAATCATCAAACAAATTGTTTTCTAAACTTTCTAGTTTAGTTTTAACCATGTTTATTATGATAGTATATGTTTTTAAAAAGCGTTATCCCAAAAAATCCGGAAGTATTACGAAAAAAAAGAGAATAAACCAGAAATATTACGAGAATAAAGATAATAAGAAAAAAAAAATATTAGTTTTAATTACCTACTAGCATCAGCCTGCCTTTCCAACTCTAACTTCTTAGAAAGAGCAACACTAGCATTATTCATACCATAAGCATTAATTATCTCCTCAGCAAGAGCCTGATGCATAGACTTCTTTTTATTAAAAGACTTCTGCCTAGCCCCCTGAGTCATAAGCTTAAGAACTATATCAATACGCCTCTGAGGCGCACACTCAACAGCCTTAGGATACCTAGCACCACCATACTCAATGGTTACTATCTCTTCCCTAGGAGCCGCGTTCTCAACAGCCTTAACAAAGACAGCTATAGGATTTTGTTTTGTTTTTTCCTCAACAATATCCAAAGCTTTCTCTACCAAGTCATAAACCTTTTGAGACTTACCAGTGTAATGACCACTGCTTATGAAGTGCTTCTTAGCCTTATGACCAGTAACCATAGCCCTGTTGATTAATCTCTCTACTATGAAAATCTTAGACTTATGAAACCTATTACCAGCATACCTAGCCCCTGTCTTAGGAACAAGAGTTGGTTCTAAGCCTATATAATCTTTTAATCCCGGATCGCTAACTTCGATACCGTCCGTATCCCATTTATTGAATGCTAAAACTTTTGCCATATTAAGACTAGGATAAAGAGTTGCTTTATAAAAATTATGGTTTTTACAAAAGGTTTTCAGTATACTTTATGGCTTTTACCCTTGGTCTTTCTGAATATTATGACACCGAACAAGACTATAAAGAATAATGATATCGAGATTAATAAGTCAACACTGCCTGTTCTTAAACTACTCCCGAAGTATATAGTTATAAAGCCGAATACTGAATTAGATATTAAAGTAGCTAAGAAGAACTGAGAGAAAGATATGTGCTTTATTAAACCAGCAAAGTAACTCACGAGTATAAAAGGCACAAAGCTAAAACGAAGCAATAACATACCTGAGAAGCCATCATTCTTAGCTTCTTTATACAAGAAATCTCTTATCTTGATTTTTTTACCAGAACCAGACATGTACCTGTCGAAAAAATTATTGAAATAACGAGCGCCGACGAAAGCAAATACAGCTGTAAACATAGAACTGAATAAATCAATAAGAAAACCATACCTAACCCCGAATACCAAACCAGCAGCCACAGTCAATATAGCACTTGGGAAGCCAAAAATTACTAAAGAAAAATACAATAATAAGTAGATCAAAGCAGCTAATTTTCCAAAACCACCCACTATGTCAGCTATTTCTTCGAAATTAAAAAGATCAAACCAAGCCAGGCTCGAACCAGCGATTAATAAAAACGTTATAACTATAAACACCCACCATCTTAATCTCAAATTATCACCTTAAAACAAAGAACTAACGACTAAAGATTT
>CAZAFP010000162.1:0-1552 GCA_964484835.1 uncultured Methanosarcinales archaeon | reverse complement strand
ACTGAAGGGGGATATATGTGACTAAAGACAAAAAAGATTCTAAAGAAAAAAAACAGCAAGATTTGGAGCATGTTCTAATACCAAAACATGAGTTATTGTCAGAAGAAGAAAAGAAGGAATTGTTCGAATTCCACAAAATACAGATGAAAGATCTACCTAAGATATTAAAAACTGATCCTGCAATAAAGCACTTATCTCCCAAAGTTAATGATGTTGTAAAAATAACCAGGAATAGTTCTACGGCGGGAAAATCAATATTTTACAGGGGTGTTATAAGTGAATAAATTAAAAACAATAAATAAAAGATCCGAAGTTCTTTTATCGGAGTATTTCAGAGAGAATTCTTTGGTAAAAGCAGACCTTGATAGTTTTAATAAATTTGTAGATGAAGAGCTTATAAAGATTGTAGGAGAGAATAGGGAGGTGGAGCCTACTATTGTTCCTCCTAATGTAGAGGATTTTAAGATTAGACTTGATAATATAACTGTTGGTAAGCCTGAAATAACTGAAGCGGATGGTTCTAAAAGAAATCTTTATCCTTTGGAAGCCAGGCTTAGAAAATTAAGTTATGCTGCTCCTGTTTATCTTGAGGTATCTGCACACGTTAATGGAGTTCAGAGAGAGAGTTATAAGACTCAGATAGCTAGTTTGCCTATTATGTTAAAGAGTAAATATTGTCACTTGAAAGATTTAAGCAAAGAAGAGCTTGTAAAAGTAGGTGAAGATCCTGATGATGAAGGAGGATATTTTGTAGTTAACGGTACTGAGAAAGTAATAGTGACTGTGGAGGACTTAGCTCCTAATAGGTTTGTTGTTGAAGAACAAACCACGGGCATAAGTGATTATGTGGGAAAAATATTTTCTGAACAGGGAAGTTATAAAATTCCCCATCAGATTGAAAAGTTAAGGGATGAAATATTTTATATGACTTTCACAAGAGTTAAGAGAGTTCCTGTTATTGTTGTAATAAAAGCTCTTGGTATTGTAAAAGACGAAGATTTGATGAAACTGATAGGCTTGCCTAACAACGGGCCTGTCTTTGTAAACTTATTAGAATTTTCTGATTTGAAAGATCAAGAGGAAGCATTAGATTATATAGCTAAGAGAATTGGAATAACTCAATCTAGAGAGATAAGAATAGAAAGAGCTAAAGAAATCTTAACTAAGTATTTATTACCTCATATTGGTGTTGAGGAAGATAGTTTTACAGAGAAGGCTAATAATCTTGCTAAGTATTTGAAAAATTTCATACAAGTTTCTAATAAAGAAATTTCTATGGAAGACAAAGATCATTATATGAATAAAAGACTCAAACTCTCAGGAGAGTTATTGGCTGATTTATTCAGAGTGAATATTAAGGTTTTAATAGGAGATTTCCTTTACAATTTCCAAAGAATTGTTAAGAGAGGTAAATTCCCTAGTATAAAAGTTATAATAAGGGAGAAATTACTAACTCAGAGAATTTATAGTAGCATGGCTACAGGTAACTGGGTTGCTAATAGAAAAGGAATAAGTCAGAGAATTGAAAGGACTAATTATATACAAATGCTTT
>CAZAFP010000161.1:0-1564 GCA_964484835.1 uncultured Methanosarcinales archaeon | reverse complement strand
TTTAGAATGAGAGCATACTCTATATTAAGTACGCCTTCTGAAGAAACACTAGATATCTGTCTAAAACTAATACCAAACGGTTTAGCATCAGAATCTTTCAAAGAAGCAAAGGAAAGCGATAAATACACAATCATAGGACCGTTCGGGTATTTTCAACTAAACGAGAAAGAAAAAGAACACGTGTTCATAAGCACAGGCACAGGAGTCGTTCCATTTATAAGCATGATAAAAGAGTTTGTTAAAGATTATAAAATGACATTAATAGCAGGGTATAAGAAGAAAGAAAACATAATATACCACGAAGAACTAAAAAATATAGAAAAAGAAAACAAGAACTTTACATACAAACCAACAATTACCAGAGAAGACTGGAATGGATTGAAAGGAAGGGTTCAAAAACACATACCTGAAGAACTAGAAAACAAACAATTTTATATATGTGGCTTGAAAGATTTTGTCATAGAAACGAAAGAGTTACTCCAAGAAAAAATACCACTTGAAAAGATAAAAGTTGAAAGATACAACTAAAAAAAAGGAAGATCTAATGAGAAAAACATACACCCTTATTATAATTATTCTAGGTTTTTTACTAATATATTCCCCTCATATTTATCAACTGGGAGAATCCAGGGTTGTTAATGAAAATGTTGAATATGAAGACGACCCTGGTTTTTATCCGTATCCTCTTCATGCGGATGAATGGGCTCATATAGGCATAAGTCAATACGTCATAGATACGGGGAGCTTTCCAAATGTTAATCCTTATACAGACACAGAGAGGGTGAATCCTCAGAGCGGTTTTCATTTTTTGAACGCGACTATTTTTGAAATCAGCGGCTTAGATATTGTTTGGTTTTATCAGTTCCTCGCACCTCTACTTGCTGTTTTAACAAGCTTATTCATATATTCTTTTATCGGTAAATACACAGGAAGCAATACAGCCGGCTTTTTCTCAGCATTATTTTTCTTGAGTATAAAAAGTAATATAAACATATTAGGAAATTTATTTTTCTTACCTCATACTTTCAGTTTCTTTTTATTAGTTAGCTTCCTCCATTATTATAGCACAAAAAATCATGTGTTGACAGCTGTTGCTTTTTTAATCAGTTTAATATCTTATCCAATGTTGTCTATTTTATTAGCGGCGATAATATTAATTAAAGAATTTAAGAGTTTGAAAACTAATTATTGGGCTCTTTCAACACTGGCTTTTTTAGGATTGGCTGCTTTGATTTTATACGATTTTAACATAACTAATATAATAAATACGTTAATATTCCTGCACGGATGGACTCTGGGTTTTGAGCATGTTTATGGAATAACCGAATTGGTTCCTTTTACATTATATTTGTTTTCAGGAATAGGTCTTTATTATTTGATTAATCAAGAAAAATATTTTTTAATGTTGCCTTTGATTACGATTTTTAGTGTTATAAGTTATTTAATTTTAGATTTTTCCGTTTTCATACCTTATCAGAGAGCTCTTATGTATTTATTTGTAGGGCTGTCTTTGATAGCAGGAATAGGAGTTCACAGATTATTTATACTTGTGGAAAATAAAACA
>CAZAFP010000160.1:0-1575 GCA_964484835.1 uncultured Methanosarcinales archaeon | reverse complement strand
CATTAAAAATCATATTTTATTAATGGAAAGTATAGGCGGGGATAAACCATCTCCATTATTAAAAGACAAAACCCCTGAAAATCCCGAAGATTTCTATAACGCTGTAATAGAGGATATTAAAGGGCTTTTAAGAGCGGGCTTGATCCACGGAGACTTATCAGAATTTAACATAATAAACCATGATGAGAAGCCTGTTTTTATAGATTTCAGCCAAGGAAGCAGTATAAAGACGTACAACGCCTTGGAATTATTAGAAAGAGACTTGAATAATGTAAATCGTTATTTTAAAAGACACATGAAAATAGATGAAGATTTGAATAAAGAAATAAGAGAATATTTCACCAAGTGTCTGGCAACGTTTAAATAATAGCAGTAATTCTCTCTTTTTTGATTATGGAATATAGCTACGAAGTTAAAATACCTAAAGAAAGGATTGCCGTTTTAATAGGAAAGAAAGGCAGTGAAAAAAAGGAATTAGAAGAAGCGACTAGCAGTAAGATAGAAGTAGATTCTAAAGAGGGAGATGTTAAGGTTTCAGGAGAAGACAGTCTTAAGATATTCGCCCTGAGAGAAGTAGTTAAAGCTATAGGAAGGGGTTTCAACCCTGACATTGCAAGATTATTGTTAAAGCAAGATTACGTTCTAGAATTAATACCTGTTCAAGACTTCGTACCTAATAAGAATCATTTAGAAAGGATAAAAGGAAGAGTTATAGGTGCAAAAGGCAAATCAAGAGACACTATTGAAAAAATGACTGAAACATTCGTAAGTGTATACGGAAAAACCATAGGGATAATAGGCAGCGTGGATAGAGTAGGCGTTGCTAAACAAGCAATAGAAAGCTTACTGAATGGAAGTCCACATAGTAATGTCTATACTTTCTTAGAAAGGAGTAACGCTAACTTAAAGAAAGAAGAAGCGATTAATTGGTATCAATCATCGCCTAGTAAGAATGATTCATAAGCCCTATAACACGCAGTTCTCTCAACAGGATCTTCTAAAGGCTCACAATCGAAACTCCCTTTTTCTATTTTTTCAAGATAACAAGCGTCTTTATCAAAAACATCTTCACAATTAATATCTTGCTCAGATTCATCCTGACTTATTTCTTCCAATTCTTCCTGATTATCTTCACTGTTAATTTCATTATTAGAATCCCTTTCTGTATTAATAGGTTCTGATGCCTCATTTAACATGGACATTAAAGAAAAAGATAGACCTATTACTAAAATAACAGAGATTAAAAACACGTATTTTTTTTTATTAGAAGGAGTAGTAACTTTAGAAATTGCCTCATCTACTTCTTCCTGAGGCCAACCATTATTTAATAAGTTCTGCCTTACAATCATCAAATCTACTTTATTTTTATACTGATTCTTGACATACCTATATAGTTTTTTATCCATAACTTCAAAAACCAGAGTTGTATGTATTAAAAAAGTTTTTGGGAAAAACCACAACAACTTAAAGAACAAAAAGTTTATTAATGAAACGCTAACAAAGAAAAAAATAAGATGGCAAAACAATACAAAGCTCATGAACTTGCAAAAAGTCAAAGAGATATTAGTATTGCCG
>CAZAFP010000159.1:0-1584 GCA_964484835.1 uncultured Methanosarcinales archaeon | reverse complement strand
ATTGACTTATTAACTTATTAGTTTTTTCAATATGCTTATTAGCTTGAGTTTTAATTTGTTTGATTAAAGCAGCCTCCTGCTCAGAATCCCTATTAGGATTAGCTTCGGCCTCTTCCACCTCATGCTCAATCATTTCAGAGACGTGCTCTTCCTCATCAATTTTATGAATATCCTTTCCAACTTTAGCCTCGTCACTCCTGAATTTCTTAACGTGCTTGTCAGTTCTTTTAATAACTTCGTCAGTAGCGTTCTCGACAGCCTTGAAAAATTTCCTCGCAGAATTTTTAGAATTCTCATAAATATCTTTTTTATTATCCCACTTATTTTTTAACCAACTACCTGTTTTTTTAGTCCCACTCCAACCCATCCTAGCACCGGATTTAAAATTTTTCTTGGTATTATGCCAACCCCTACTATTTCTGAAATCTCTTAATTTATCCCCTATTTTGCTTAAGCCAAAATTAAAACCACGCCTCTTATTATCTTTATCAGTAGAACTAGAATTCAATTTACCGCTTATAGACTTAAAGAAACTTATCAAAGAAACGAATACTAATGCGGCCATTAATATCGCGAATAAGAATAACCAGAATCCTAGGTCATGCTCCGCTAGATTTATAAAACCAAGATCTGCAGTGCTCAAATGAAGAAATAAGATGAAACCGAACAAAGAAATCGCCGTCCTGAAGAAATACGTATAAGGCTTGCCAGGATCACCTTTGTAAGAAATATAAAGCAATGCCGTGAATAAAAAAACAACGAATAAATAAACAGCACTAACGCCTACTACTTCTCTTAAAGTTTCTATATTCTCATCAGGCAATATCCAGATTATTAACAAAGCCGAAGCAATAGCTATAGAATGCCTAGCCCCGACGTAGTCTGATTCTCCGGATTCTGGCTTGAAAGCAGGAACTTTATTTATTAATATATAGAACGTGCCGTATAGGAGTATGAATATTGCCAAGCGTATCATGAAATCAGGCTGCAAACCAATCAAGGTATTAACTAAAGCACTTACATCCCTTCCGAATTCCTGGAAAGCATTAGCACTCACCATCGGCAAAGAAAACAAGAATAATGCTAAAAATGAATATTTCATATCACTAAAAAAATAACTAAGAAGCTTTAAATATTTTTCTTAATGTTAGAAACATAACTTTTTACATCTTTACGAATAGATTCGTATTCCTTAGTAATAGAAGCTAATTCATCCAATAAAGGATTTACATTATTCTTCAGATCTTCAAACTTACTTATTTTTTTAATTACTTCCTCAGTATCAAAAGAATTATTTTTTAAACTGTTTTCAATTTCAACCAATATGTTTTCAAATAAACCTACTTTAATTTTTATTTTATCCAAAGTTTCAATTTCAATATTCCTATCGTTTAATAATCTTTTAATATATTCATCAACTGTTTTTAAATCGTCCTTATTTCCAAATTTATGAAGGTTATTTCTTTGCTTAGTAAAAGATATTTTAGAATTTGTAATTTTCTGCCTTAAATTATCAACACTTTCTTTTATCTTCGAAAAACCTTTTTTTATCTCATTAAATTCATCTTGCAAACCTGTTTTGGT
>CAZAFP010000158.1:0-1603 GCA_964484835.1 uncultured Methanosarcinales archaeon | reverse complement strand
AATAGAAAAGGAATAAGTCAGAGAATTGAAAGGACTAATTATATACAAATGCTTTCGACTCTCCAAAGAGTTGTAAGTCCTGTAAGTGCCAGCCAGGAAAACTTTGGAGCCAGGGCTTTACACCCTACGCACATGGCTAGATTATGTATGAGTGAGACTCCTGAAGGTACTAATATTGGTTTAAGAAAGAACCTTGCTTTATTGACCAAGGTTTCTAAAGAAGTTAATGATGAAGAACTTGTTGATTCGTTAAAGAATCTAGGTCTGGAGATGGTGAAATAAGAAAATGGCAGACGTATTTATAGATAATAAATTTAAAGGAACTGTTAAAGATCCTCTGAAGTTCAGGGAGAGTATAATAAGTGAGAGAAGAAGAGGAAAGTTAGATGAATCGGTAAACGTAGCTTATTTTGAAGAGGAAGACAAAGTAATTGTGGAAACTTCAAGAGGAAGGTCGGTAAGGCCTTTAGTTGTTGTTAAAGACGGTAAATCTACTTTGACTGATAAGCATTACGAGCAGTTATCTAAAGGAGATATTACTTGGTCTGACTTGATGAAGCAAGGTATGATAGAATATTTAGATGCTACTGAAGAAGAAAATGCATTAGTTGCTTTCAACGAGGAAGATTTAACTCCGGATCATACACATTTAGAAGTAACTCCTATGGACATATTTGGTTTAATAACAACCCTTGTGCCTTTTGGTAACTATACTCAAGGAGTAAGGCTTAACCAGGGTGCTAAGAATCAAAAGCAAGCAGTTGGTTTTTACGCCGCTAACTACTTGTTAAGGATGGATATGGATGTTAATCTACTTCATTATCCGCAAACACCTATTGTCAGAACTATAATGCATGATATCTCAGGGTATGATAAGCACCCTAGTGGTCAAAACGTTACCTTGGCAGTTCTAAGTTACAAGGGTTATAACATGGAGGACGCTATTGTTATAAATCAAGGTAGTGTTGACAGGGGATTTGGCAGGAGTACATATTATAGACCTATCATTGCAGAAGAAGTTAGGTATTCTGGTGGATTAATAGACGAAATCGGCATACCTGATAAGACTGTTCGCGGTTATAGATCAGAGGATGATTATAAATTCTTAGAGGAAGACGGTATAATAAGTCCTGAATCCGAAGTTGGAGAGGGAGATGTTATAATTGGCAAGATAAGTCCTCCTAGATTCTTAAGCAGTATGGATGATTATAGCCTAGCTGATGATTCCAGAAGAGAATCTAGTTTAGTGCTAAAACACGGAGAGAAAGGAATTGTGGACTTCGTAGCCTTAACTGAAAACCAAGAAGGTAACAAGCTTGTTCAGGCTAGGTTAAGAGAGCAAAGAATACCTATTATAGGAGATAAATTCACGTCTAGACACGGTCAAAAAGGAGTAATAAGTTTGTTAGTTCCTGAGTCTGATGTTCCGTTTACGTCAAACGGTACAAGACCTGATGTTATATTCAGTCCTCATGGTATTCCTAGTAGGATGACTGTATCTCACATGTTAGAACTATTAGCGGGTAAAGTAGGAAGCTTGGATGGTAGATTTATCAATGCAAGTCCTTTTGAAGCAGAATCTGAGGAAGAATTAAGAAATAAC
>CAZAFP010000157.1:0-1617 GCA_964484835.1 uncultured Methanosarcinales archaeon | reverse complement strand
AAAATAGAATAAGAAGAATACGTTTTACAACCACTTGTCAAAATAAAACCCCTTAAGAATATAGGCTTGAATAAAATCTACGACTTGAGACTAGTTGTGAATGATAAAGGCGTCCAATTTTGCTATGCCAGAATACCCTTACAAGGATTTATAGCAAACGTAGCAGGAGGAGACAGAGAAGTTAACGAAAAATACATAGAAAAAAACAAACTTAGTAAAAAAATACTGGGCTTCGGAACAAACCTCAACAAAAAATTAAATGAATACAAAGAAAGAATATACAGCATAGACTTAGTAATTGGAAAAAGCGGCAAGCCCTGGCTAATAGAAATGAACGGAAAACCAGGCATAGTCCATAAAAACGAACAGTCTGAAAAAAGAGTGATTAAAACACAAGCAGAAACCTTAAATACTATGAAGAGGATGTTAAGTTAAAAATGGTTTATATACAAAAAACACCATATACCACTGCAGCAAGCAGTTTAATAAACGTACTAGCACATGTTAAAAAAGATTACTCTCCATCCGAAGAAGACGAATTCAAAATATGGATGGAATCAGCCAATCTTCCAATCCGCGCATCTAGCATTTTCGGCTTAGCACTAGCAGCTAAGAAAAGAAGTTTGAAACCCGAGGTTTATGTAGAAAGCGAAGAATACGACTTCCCAGATTATAGATTTTATAGATATAAAAAAGAAGATGTAGAACTAGCAAAGAAAAGCAGCGAGATTTACAAAAAAAAGGCAAAGAAAGAAAATATTAATACAGTGACAACACAAATAAACATCGACCTAATAAAAGAATTATTAAGAAAAAACTATCTTTTAGTAAGGATAAACGTTAAAGATCTGAGAAATCTGAAAAGCAACTCCAGCAATTATTTAATGTTCAAAAACTACGAAAACAAAGAATTTACCATAATAGATCCTATCCAAGGAGAAATAAAAGTTAAAGAAGATACAATAGTTTCTTGCTTGGAAAGTTTAGAAAAAAAGAAACACAGATCTAGAAAATTAATAAGTATAATGAAGAACTAGAAAAAATCGTTCAAACCTTTCTGCTCCTTTTTTTTACCCAATGCATCCAGCCTTTCTAAAAAACTACTTATTCTATTATCGCCAAACTCGAAAGCTTCCAAATACTTTTCTAAGCCTTCCAAGTCAGGCTTTTGGAAACTTATACTATAATCGTCCGTCACAGGCATTTCTTTAATGACTTTTTTTATTTTCTCCCAACTTATATCCTGGTTTTCATCCCACTTAGCTTTTTCAAAAACTTCCCTTTCCGAATTATTCTTGACAAGCTTCAACGCCTTTTTAGGACCAATACCTTTTACACCACCATAATTATAATCAGTACCCACGAGTATAGCTAAAGATATCAACTGATCCCTAGACAAACCTAAATTCTCTAAATTCTCCTCCAAACTAATAATCTCAGGTACGACTTGTTTAGTAATCTGAGAAGACTGCTTTTTAACCCTGCCTGATAAAGAAAGATTCTTAACAAGTCTAGGAGTGCCAAATAATAAAGCATCCGCATCCTGACTTACAACAGCATACGCATCGCCATTTTTCACCAAATGAGTCGCTTGAGCTTCGCCTTCACTAGGAGCTT
>CAZAFP010000156.1:0-1633 GCA_964484835.1 uncultured Methanosarcinales archaeon | reverse complement strand
TAATATGGTGAACATTGAGAATCTTATCTTTAGATTTACCCTTGCAATACTGGCATGTGTGCTTGTCCCTGAATAATACATACTCACGGACATTCCAGAAACCTAACTGTTCGCCTTGTTGATACTGTTTGCTTTCAATCTCAGGATTCTTAAGTTTCTGGATATCGAATTGGGCTACCTCTACTGTAATATCCTGAATTGGTAAAACGCTCGTGACTAAATTTACGGCTTTGACGTGCATGTCCACTTTGTTCTGAATAGACGGAGCCAGCCAGTCCTCTTTGCGTTTACGGTTATTGAATCTTGGCTTCCTGTAACGTGTTTTGCGATTGCGCCTGGAACGACGATTAGCACGACGAGCTGATAGCAAATCTACAATATCTGTTCGTAAACTAACCTCTGCTTCAAACAAGACTTCTTTTTCTGTAGTTGCCGACACGCCAATATGACCTGTGCCAGCATCTATACCTAAATCTACTGGCTGGATATGACCAGGTGTATCGTACAGTAGCTGGATCGTGAATGGAGTCTTTCTAACTACTTTTGCTTTACCTTGATTTAATAGGTGTCTTACTTTGCCATGACGCTCAGTCGGCATTAACGGGTCGCCTTCTTTAGATAATACATAAACCATAACAATAATCTCCTTTGAGAGATAATGCAGAGACTATGCCTCTGTTAGTGCTTCCTCGCCAATGTTATCCCACGGTTTTTAACAGCAGCACTGTCCCTACCCCTCAGGACTGTTTAACCACTGTCCGTAGCGCCTAGGGCTGGAAGAGCACCCCAGGGTACCTATATCATTCGCAGATAACGTAGCACTCAAAGTGCTTAGGCTGGTCAACTAGGGCTCTTACAAGCCTCCGCCTCTACAGGCGGGGGTAGTTGACATTTCTCAATACAATATAAAATATTCCCTACCATCTCTAACTTGAAATCATCAAAACAACCTTTTTGAATCTCCTAACTACCTATTTTTATATTCCAAAAAATTTACAACATAATCTTCAGCAGAACCTAAATCATCAACCTCAAAAAGTAATTCTCCATAACCTCTTTCAGCCTTTACTAAACTTATTATACTAGCTACTAATATCTCATCTTCCACCCCCAAATCAGGAACAAAATTACCATCTCTTTCAATTTTACCATCTTCATAATAATAATCATACTCACCTATATAATCATTTATTTCTTTCTCACTTAACTTATTCATATCTACTTCTGTTAAACATACTCGATACTTCCCTTCAACTTTTTTATTATTATCAACTATTTCAACAAACTTATATAAATTATCTCCTTCTCTCTTATATAATGTATATTTATCTAAACCATCCGCTTTAGAACTCAACCATTTCCAACTCACTTTTATCCCCCCTTAATCATATAATCCATTCCATCCCGCTCTTGACACTCCCACCACTTAAACAATAAGTTTTCTGCTCTATTTTATATAAAAACATAATTATTCTTAACTATTTAATCTTTTTCTTTATTTCTTGCACTTCTTCCTCCTCTAATAATCTATTTACAACTACATTAATACTTTCTTTTAAATCAATCTCAAAAGGTTTTACAGGACATTTATCCAAATCACTTATTATTTTTACTACTGGAAACTTAGAATAAC
>CAZAFP010000155.1:0-1651 GCA_964484835.1 uncultured Methanosarcinales archaeon | reverse complement strand
ATCTTTTAGTGAATGTTTTGCTTTTACCAAGTTTAATATTTTGTTTGTTTCATCTTTTATTTTTATTATAGCTTGCACCATTAATACCACCTTAATATCATATTAATATGATATTAATATTTATACTTTTGCTTTATTAAAAACAGAACTTGTTAAAAACATTTGCTGATTATTTTTCGAAAATTTCACAAGTAAGTTATCATTAGTTGTGCTATTCCGAAGTAAATAATTAAACTACTTAGGTCTACTAGCGCTGTTGAGAAAGGTCCTGTGCTAAAAGCAGGATCGCTATTGAACTTCTTGAAAATAACTGGTAACGTAACAGCTATTAAAACAGAAAAAATAGTGGTTGCGAATATACTAGTTCCTATGACTAACGCGAAGAAGCTATCATTCCAACCTATCAAAACAACCAAGTAGAAAATAACTGCAAGTATCAAAGCTAAGAAAATATTAATCTTGAACTCTCTCAGTAAATACCATTTATACTTTATATCTTCCAAAGCCATCGACCTTATAAAAATAGTTTGGGCTTGGTTAGCAATCGCATCAGCCATGTAAACAACAGCAGGTATAAAAGCAGCTAAAATAACATAAACACTCAGTATCTCTTCGAAAATACCTACTATCAAGGCAGCTAAAGTACCGCCTAACAATCCTAGTAATAACCAAGGCAGTCTTTTCTTAAAATGAGTTTTTGTAGAAGCGTGAATAATTTCATGAGCGGGTTCTTCAAATGGATGAACTCCTGCTTTGTGTAACAAATCTTCTATTCCTTCCTTGTGTAAAATATCTAATATAACATGATGGGGGACCACTCCTAATAATTTTTTATTCTCTACAACAGGTACTGCTTTCAAGTTATATTTCATCGCGATCTTAACAACTTCTTCCTGGTCAGTATTGGGATTTACAGAATGAACTTTTTTCTTCATCAAATCCTTTACTTTTTTATTCTTGTCCTGCCTGAATAATTCTTTTATAGATAAAACTCCTGCTAAAACATCTTTTTCTCCGACATAGATATATTCTATATTCTCGTACTTGTTATTCATCAAATTTTTTTCAACATCCTTAACAGTCTTATCAGAATTAACAAAAGGTACTTTTTTAATCATTAAACTCACAGCGGTTTCAGATTCATAATAAACCATACAAATAACTCATGGTAAGTGTTTAATAAACTTTTTCATATTAATCCTTTCTCGGCAAAACTATAATAGTTTTCTCTTCCAACAATAACATGATCTAAAACTTTTATAGACATCAAATTACCAGCTTCTAACATTATCTTAGTAATCTCAACATCCTCGTTGGAAGGCTCTGGGTCTCCGGATGGATGATTATGAACTAATATTACTGAATTAGCACTTTCTTTTATAGCACTCCTGAAAACCTCTCTGGGATGTACTAAAGAACAATTAAGAATTCCTATCGTAACAATTTCTTCTTTCAAAACATTATTTTTAGTATCCAGATGAAGAACTAAGAAATGTTCTTTATTTTCATTGCTTAATTTAGGACTGCAATATTCATAAACATCCTTGGCATGCTTAATCGTCTTACCATTCCTATTACTTATTTTATATCTCTTATTAAATTCAAATAATGCTTTAATCTGACACGCCTTTGCAAAACCTCTGCCTTTAAT
>CAZAFP010000154.1:266-1653 GCA_964484835.1 uncultured Methanosarcinales archaeon | reverse complement strand
ACTAAGATTGCAACCATCAACCCTTTCACCTGCTGGAACTTTTTTCATTCTAGAATTAAAACTAATAGTTTTTAAAGATTCTTGAGCGTCTTTTTCATCCAATTTACTTACAGGTTTTCTTAAAAGTTTCAAGTTTCTATTAATAGCGGTTCTTCCTATACTCGCTTTTTTAGAACAAGGATTCTTACTCCATTTTTTAAGCTCTGAATAACTCATATTAATGTTTTGTTTATACCTTTTGTAAACGCTCAATATTTTTTCTCTATTCATAGTTATCACAGGGTCTGAAGCATCTGTGGACTTTCAGGCGTTCCTTTGTATTGCTTTCTATTAGGGTCAAAGCTTCCTTTATCTCTAAACTGCCTTCTTTGGCTTTGAACATCTCTCCAGTCTTGGTACTCCCAATCACTGGGTTTGTAATCTTTAACTCTGTACCTTGATAATCTTTGGTTGTCTTGTAAAGCTCCACCATCGAGTAAAACCAAATTTCCTTGTTCGTCTTCCCCCCATTGCCTATTCGCAAATACTTCTTGTGGGTTTGGCTGAAAATCTAAGATGTTAGTTGTTACCCCTGCTCTTTGCAGCGAGCTATCTTCTTTTGACAAAGACGCCGCGACTTGGGTGTTATAACCAGGACTGGTTGATAATCCTTCTTCGTCGACTTCTTTTCTAATATCAGCAAGTCTTCTTCTTCCTTCTCTTGAAAGAGGTCTTTGTCTTTTCATAACAACGTAGTCTTTACCTTTTTCTACTTGTTCGCCCATTTCTAAGTATTCAATGTCTTGTTCAGAAACGTTTTGTGATAATCCTCCTGGGTTCTTAGCGACTTTGACAACTTTGTCATCGTCAAGTGCGTATACAGTCCTGTCTCTTCCTTGACCTATTCTTTGAAGTCCTTGAAGGTTTCTACCGCCGAAACGCCTAGAAGCGCTCATTTCTTCAGCTTGTTGCGGATTCCTAAAAGGTGTGAATTTGTCTTTTGAATAGTCGTCACTCACTGGTTTTTCTGTCAATACGTTAGTGGCTATGTACTCATTATCGTTATAAGTATATCCTGAAGGGGTTTTTCTTACATAGTTTTTAGGGTCCAAATCGTACTGGCTTGTTTGGTATTGGTAAATATTTTTTGCTCCTTTTTTTTGTTGCCATCCTTTCGCAAAATCTAAGTTGCTAAATCCATAAACCCTACCTCTTTCTTTTAAGTTTTGACTAGGCGGCTCGTCTCCTGCGTAAAAAAGTGTCTGTGTAGTATTCTTACTATAAATATCTTTTTTTATGGCTCTGTCACATGGCTGCCTAGTCTTATCAGCGTCAAACTCTTTTTGGTTTTTTAAATATTCTTTTAATAAAGTTGCAGGAGTTTTCTTAGTGTTCTTAACAACTTTCA
>CAZAFP010000154.1:0-256 GCA_964484835.1 uncultured Methanosarcinales archaeon | reverse complement strand
ACAAAAATCTTCTTCTGCTTGTGGCTCCATTCTTACACGTTCTTTCTCTACTAATTCGTGTCCGTAATCGTGCCAAGCAACTTTTTTAAACTCTTCTCCTTTAATGTTTTTGGAGTTGTCATCATCGTTAAATATTATAACTGCTGGTTTGTAATAAGGATTTTTTTTTGTGGTGTATCTACCTGCGATGTTTTTGTATTCTTGACTTCTTGTATTAACATATTTTTGTCTTTGTGAATTACTAAATTTTTTGTTA
>CAZAFP010000153.1:0-1660 GCA_964484835.1 uncultured Methanosarcinales archaeon | reverse complement strand
TATATCCCACCTGTTTGTAATTCTTATTCGGCTTAGTGATATAGTTACCTTCTATATCTTTTACATATACTCCACCTTTTGTAAAACCACTTATAAATCCTACTTTTCCTAATGTTTTTACCTTGTCATTTAGGTGACGTAGCTCTCTAAGAGCTTAGGCTAGTCAACTTGTGACTTTTTACAAGCCACCACCTCTATAGGTGGTGGTAGTTGACAATAGAGTGTTCCCATTTAGATATTATGTTCTGAACTATTATATTGTATATGCTATCTTCGTATATATTATTATTTTCATCAAAAGTCAATTCTAAATAGCTTAATGTAGAGCGACAAATGTAGTCTTCTGAAAAGCCTTCTATATAGTATGCAAAATTATCAACCATATTTTTGAAGGTTTCACAAATATAGTCCTCACCGCAAGGTCCGATTAAAAGATGTATATCCGGAATGTTTTTATCGAGAAACTTATTTAAGTGATAAAAATATATAATCTTTTCTTCCTGTGTTGCTTCTTCTTCAAAAAATTTTTTAAGAGGAGGTAAGGCACGGAAAAGACTATAATAATCTTCAAATGGGGGGTCAAAAGGATTAAACAGCAAATCTTTTATTGGAGAAGAATAGTCTTCCCTCTTCCAGCAATTTACATAGTGTTCTTTTAACCTCAATGTCATTAAGGAATAATTAAAGCTTAAACTATTCTCAGTGAAATATGCAGGGATGTTATTAATTATAAAAGGTGGCTCTAAGAAACCTTTTTTACTATCAAGTATCTTTGTATCTACTGTAATTTTTTTGGGGACCCCCTTTTTTTTTTCTTTTGAGGGTATCCAAAATGCAGGATAAAGTATAAGATTTTCAAAAGTCTGATTAGTTAAAGTCTGAGTCATTTACATTATTCCTCCTAAGCGCTGTTTTATTTTCTTTCTAGAATGTCATCTACAGCAGCAGTGACAGCTCCCAAAATATTATTTTGAAAGCGTGCGTTAGTCTGCTGATCTTTCTGCCAGGCAGGAATTTTAACATAGTTAGAGACTATATTAGTTACTTCCGCCATCAAAACCTCTAATCGCGATTGAACCTCGGAGATAAATTCTTCTTTCTCATCATTCTTTTTCTCAAGCGAACGCTGTAATAATCTATTCTCTTCTTCTAGCTCGGCAATTCTCTCTCGCTTTTTCTGATCGTCTTCTGCAGCTCTTTGAAGTGCTTTGTAACCTTTTTCACTTTCTACTATTTCGCTGACCTTGCTGTCTAAAAATTGTTTGAATTCCTCTTGTATGTTGGTCATGCTTCTTATACTTTCTACTATCTCCTCTACAGAAGAATCCCCCCCTCCTTTGCCTGTATTGGAACTTTCTTGTTTGTTTTTGATTTCATTTTCAATTTTATCATCTTTTTCGACAGGAAGTAAGGGGGTTTTTTTGTCATTATTTGTCGAACCTTGGTGAGATTTACAAGAAATATTATCCGAAATAATGGACAAGCTGTACACGTCTCCTTTGTCATCCAAAATTTCCGAGTCTAGGAGGTTTATAAGTATTTCTTCTGTTTTATTTTTAGTTATCACAAAGATATTTGATATTTTTTTAATATTAAAATCCACGGGTTTTTCTTTTATACCTAAAAGACATAGATAATCTAAAATTCGTATATGAAGAAT
>CAZAFP010000152.1:0-1694 GCA_964484835.1 uncultured Methanosarcinales archaeon | reverse complement strand
AAGAACTAGGTCATGGAGATTCCATGATAATAGGAGCTCACTTATCCCAGCTAGCTAATAATAAAAAAATAAAAATAACTAGCGTTAAAAAAGGAGGCACGCCTTTCTACTACGCACCTGGTCAAGAAAGAAAACTAGAAGACTTGATAAAATATCTTAACGAAAAAGATCAGAGAACAGTCAATTTGTTAAAAGAAAAAAAAGTCTTGCGTGACAAGAACCAAGAAATGCTAATAAGAGTCAGCTGTAGAAACATACCTGACTATGCCAAACAATTAAACGTTAACATAAACGGAGAAAAAGAACTATTCTGGAAATATTACCTGGTATCTGACGAAGAAGCAGTAAACGAAATAAGAAATATGTTCAAGAAAAAAGAATCTGCTAAAGAACCAGAGCAGAAAAAAGAATATTCAGAAACAAAAGCTTCAGAAACACAAACTAAACAACATAAAATAGAACCAAAACCAGAAACACCTACAGAGACAACAAAAGAACAACCCAAATTCAAACCTGAAAATATAGATAAGAGTGAATTTGAAAACAAAATAATGAAATTCTTCGAAGAGAATAATATAAAAATAATAGAAAGAGAAATGATAAGAAAAAACTCGGAATACGAATATATCATTAGCATGCAAACCCCTGTCGGTAGTTCAAAATATTTCTTAAAAGCAAGGAATAAAAAGAAATGTAACGACGGAGACTTAAGCGAAGCATACCTGAGAGGAACCATAAAAAGACTACCGACGGTATTCTTAACAACAGGCGAAGTAGCCAAGAAAAGCATGGACAAATTAGAAACAGACTACAAAGGACTGATAATAAAAAAGATATAGATAAATTTAAATGTTATTTATAAAAAATTAATAAAAAAATAATTATTTTTTTCTCTTACTATAAGTACGATAACCAAATCCTATAGCGATTACAAAGCTTATTACTAAAACAACATTCCTAACAAGCTCCGGAAGACTTAAAGCCTCTCCGGTTACGCTTATTTCAATCCTGTCTTCTTGGAAATACCTATTCTCGCCGACCATACTCTCAATCTCTATATTAATAGGATAATCCCTAATCTCTGCATTTCTCAAGACGTCGAATTCAATTTCAAAACTAGTCTCCTCTCCTTCCTTTAACCAGCTACTCACGAACTGGCTAGTTCTTTGAAAATCAAGCGGGTAACTAACGTCAGGATACAAACGTACCCTCACATTCTTAGCCTCTTCACCTTCATTCTTAATAGTAACTTTGAATTTATTATCACTCTTACCTATCTCTGCTTCCCCCAAATGTTCTTCAGCCACTACTTTAATGTCTGGAACCCTGGCAAGACCCACTTCGAAATCCAAAGTTTTATTCTGATAAATATTATTCCTCAAAGCATCTTCAACCACATACTGCAAATCCAATTCAAGATTTAAAACATCTCTATCCGTGTCTTTAATATCGAAAGTGTATTCTAGAACTCCGGGGTTTTGAGTACTAACTTCGGAAACTGTATCTCTCAAGCTAAAAGTGGTGGATTCTTTTATATCGTCTCCTTTAAGTTCTGCCAATAACAACTTTGCAGGTCTATCTCCTACATTTTTCAAATCTAACATTATTTTATTAGACTTACTGTCTTTTATCAGTTCAGAAGGAGTAGACTGCATACTACCAAGTCTCAACTCAGGCATACTCTCACCCTTTCT
>CAZAFP010000151.1:0-1715 GCA_964484835.1 uncultured Methanosarcinales archaeon | reverse complement strand
GAAGGCCGCTATCCTACCATTAGACTACCAGTGCATAAAAACAAGAGAAACAAAACTTGTTTTTAAACGTTTTGATTATCCAAAGGACTCTTTATATTAAACATCTCCGGCCTTGAAAAATGCGAGTAACCAAGAGTAGTCTCAGGCCTAGAATGACCTAAGAGGTTTTGAACACTAGCAATATCAACTCCCTCTTCGAACAAATGAGTAGTAAAACTATGCCTGAACATATGAGGATGGACCTTCTTCTTAATCCCTGCTTTCATACCTGCTCGTTCAACAATATTCTGAACACTACGAACACTTAAACAACCATTCCTGCCGGGAAACAACCAATAATTACCTTCAATACAGAGACTTTTAAGATCTTCCTTAATCTTATCAGGAATAATAAAAGCCCTATCCTTACTTCCTTTACCATTCTTAACCCAACCAATGCCTTCGTCAAAAACAAAATCGCTTACTTTTAAATTAACAACCTCATTAACACGAAGACCAGCACCATACATGAGAGAAACAAGAATTCTATGCTTATAATTATCAATAACCCCTAAAATTCTAAGAATCTCTTCTTTTGTTAGATACTCTGGTTTCTTCAAAGTAACCTTAGAATACTTAATCTTCAAATAACAACTCTTATGCAAAACTTCTACCATCATAAACCTTAAGGCATTATGAGCAACATTCAAAGTACTCCCGGAAACATCACTTTCCTCCATCTTATACAAGAACTCTCTGACGTCCTTCTTTGAAAACTTTTTAACAGGCTTATCCTTGTTAGCTAATAAAAACTTGTTCACATAAAAAAGGTAAGTCTTGACAGTCTTACGAGACATCTTCCTCCTAAGTAACTCGCGCTTCATATTGTATATTATGTCCATCAGTATTTAAACCTCTTTTCATACTCTTTATGAGAAAACCATTCGAGAATAACAGCAACTATTTTAATTTCGTCAGCTTCTATAAAAAATATTAAACGCCAACCATTCGGTAAATCGTATTTCCACAAGTTACCAATACCATATTTTTTATAATGTTTCGGCCACAATTTTTTCGGAATCTTGACACAACAATTTAAATCATTCTCAATATCAGAAAAAGCCCTATTAATAAAAACAAGTAATTGTTTCTCTTCATAAGTACCTTTTTTTAGACTCAATATTTCTTTTCTTAGTTTTTCAGAAATAAAACTAATTAAAATCTTCCGCATTGTATTCAAGACCCCTTCTTCTTAAATCCTTTATTCTTTCAGGATTCCAGGTCCAAAATACGATGCGATCAGATTTATCAACCATTATCTTGTTTGATTCAATCAAATAATCAAATATTTGACAATATGTCTGATACATCATTTTTTTAGGCAGTTTCTTCCATAGCTGATATTTTGTGTATTCTTGAGAGTATTTTTTTATAGTTCTCTCTACCATTTTAACGCTTTCTAAAGTCGGGCTATGAAATAATCTAGACATATATAAGTTTATATAAGTCCTTTTATTTATATTTTTTGTATTTTCGACCATGAACCCCTATAATATTTAAATAAATATAATATTACTTGTGAAAAACTCGGAAGAATAACGAGAAACACTGAAAAATCCCCAAAAAAAACTTGCGAATAGTAACACTTTTTCCAGAACAAAAACAAAAAAACAACCACCACAAACCCTCTAACCACAAAAAACAAAGCTTTTCGTATACATATGGTTACATTCAAT
>CAZAFP010000150.1:0-1721 GCA_964484835.1 uncultured Methanosarcinales archaeon | reverse complement strand
GTGAAAAACAAAGGATTCCTCCCTAGATATCCTTCTATTTGTTCATAGCTTTCCGAGTCATTGATTAATTCTTTTAGCAATTCTTTTGTGGAGTATTTTCCTTTTATCTTCTCTCTTTGTTGGTTAGGGTTTTTAACATGCTTGTCTCTATGCGAGTTCATATTCAGGAAGTATTTTCTTTCTTCTGCTTCCAAGAAATTAAGTTCGGGCTTGGCTCTGAACACGCTTTGTAATGGTTTTCTTGTAATCACTGCTTCTGCCACTGCGTTTTTCATTATCTTCTGTATTAACTCCCATTGTTGCTCCCCGTCTGTTTCAGTGTATTTTATGTCTTTGTTTACATCAGAAGGGTTTGTTGATTTCACTCTCTTAGCTTGTTCTTCGTAGCTCTGTGATTTTTCAAACTCTGACATGCTTTCTAATCTGTTGTTTTTGAAAATCTTAACTCTGTTTTTCAAGTAGGGTAGGGTATCTAAAACTCTATTTGTGGTTATTGACCATGAATTTTTCAAATACTTTTTTGTTAAATGTTTCTGGTCAAATTCGTCAAAGTTATGTCCGGTTATGTATTTATAATTCTTCGCTGATTCATCTATCTTCTTTACTAAGTCAAGTTCGTCTTCTGCAAATACCAGTTCTGCTTCTTTTGTTTTTAATTGACTTCTTATCTCTGGCGTTTTCCACGCTTCTTTTGTTAAGTAAAGCTTGTTTTCTTTTTCTGATTTTAGTATTGCTGCGTATACTCTGCCGCTTATTTTCTCTTCTTCATTCCAGTCTACAACTTCTAAATCCACGGCTGCTGTGTTTTGCAGGTAATAGTCAAATACGTCTTCTACGGTTCTTTCCAAGTCTTCCACTCTTCTGTAGTCTTCTTTATTTACTTGCTCTTCCAAGCTTAAATCAGGGCTGTAATTGCTATATAAAGGGTGTTTAAACCTCAGAATCTTGGTTGGACTGTTAAGATTTAAAGGATCTGAAGTATCGATGCTGGCTTCGTAATCTGGCTTACCACTTGGTTTTCTTTTTATATCAAGATTGAATTTTTTTAATTTTTCAATCAATTCAGAGTCTTGGTTTATTCTGAATTTTACTTTATATTTCTCTTCAGGAGTTTCAAAATGATCCAGGCTTTCTATCTTTTCTTTTAGTCCTTGGTAGTTTCTTATTATTTTTTTAAGTTCTAGTGCTTCTTCTTTTTCCAGAGGAGGAGATTCCATCCTTATTATTTTATAATTCTCCGGATTCAGTGTAGAAAGTCCTGCTTTTGTTGTTCTAACTCTTTTCTTTCCTGTCAATTCTGTTATCTCAGGATTATTTTCAGCGTCTTTTTCTGCTAACCGTTCATTAATAGGCTTTGCCAGGTATTTATCCTCGGGTTCTGTTATGAAAATCTCTCCGTCTTCCAATTTGTAACTTATATCTTTACGATCTTCTCTGCTTCCTACTTGCCAAATAACTTTTTTATCTGTAAAACCATAATTTTTCAGTTCATATTTCCTATCGGGGTGTTTTCCTTTTAATTCTTCCAAGACTTCTTCGGCCAGTTCTTCTGGTATTGGTTGCGTGGTTGTTATATGTTCAGAATGGTCTTTTTTAACAAAAACCTCGTTAGTTTCAGGATTCAAGTAAGTAATTTCCACTCCTGTTCCTTTTCCTTTGGGTTTTATGTCTAGTATGATCATAGTTTTAGTAAGCCCGAACAATATATAAATGTATTTACT
>CAZAFP010000149.1:0-1735 GCA_964484835.1 uncultured Methanosarcinales archaeon | reverse complement strand
AGCTTCCAATACGAATCCATAAATGGTTTTTTCATCTATAAAACCTGATAACTTTAAAATAAACTTCTTCAACCAAATATTTATAAAATATCATTCTTTCCTTAAAAGAAACAAACGTGGCAGAGGGGTTTTGAATGAAGATATTGTCTATAAAAAGCTTAGAAATACCTGAAATAAAAATAATAAGATTCGCAAGGTTTAAAGATCACAGGGGTTATTTCACAGAACATTTTAGAGCTTCTGATTTGTTGGATAATAAAGAATTATCTTCTTTGAAAAATCAAACATTTGTACAGGCAAATCATAGCCACTCCAAAAAAAATGTCATAAGAGGCTTACATTTCCAATGGAATCCTTTTATGGGAAAACTAGTCAGAACATTAAAAGGTCATATGGTAGACATTGTTGTTGACATAAGAAAAGAATCTCCTACCTATGGTAAAGTAATAGCTTATGATATGCCTGCTGATGAAGAAAGAGAGTATGATGAATGGATATGGGTTCCTCCTGGATTTGCACACGGAAATTATTTCAAAGAAGATTCAGCTATAGAATATTTCTGCACAGGAGAATATAACGGTAGCTGCGAAGCCGGCTTATCGCCGTACTCTGATGATTTGGATTGGTCTTTGTGCGATGAAAATTTAAGAAAAGAATTCAACAATTTAAAAGAAAAATTCATAATATCTGAAAAAGATGAAAAAGCTATGTCTTTTAAAGAATGGGATGAAGACAAAAGATCGGATAATTTCAAATACCCGGATTTAAAAAATAAAGAACTTTGTTAAAAAAATGATAGAACAACAAAAAATACTTTTTACAGGAGGATCAGGATTATTAGGTTCTGAATTAAAGAAATTATTTCCGAATTCTCATTTTCCTTCTTCTTCAGAATTTAACGTCACAAAGCCTCAACAAATGGAAGAATATTTAAAAAATAAAGAGCCAGACTTAATATTCCACTTAGCAGCATTCACTTCCCCTCCTGATTGCGACAAGCATCCAGGAAAAGCGTTAGACATTAACATAATAGGAACTAGCAATATAGTAAAAGTTTGTATGAAAAAAAACATCAAAATAATATATATCTCCACAGATTACGTCTTTGAAGGAAACAAAGGAGATTATAAAGAAGAAGATTCTTTAAACCCTGTGAATAAATATGCCTGGTCAAAACTAGGAGGAGAATGCGCAGTAAAGTTATATGATAATTCAATAATAGTAAGGACGACTTTCGGCCCTGAAGAATTTCCACACCCAAAAGCATTCGAAGATCAGTGGACTAGCAGAGAAACAGTAAGTAAAATAGCGAAAAAAATAGCGAAGTTAGCATACAAAGACTTCAAAGGAATAATACACATTGGAGGAAAAAGAAAAACGGTTTATGAATATGCAAAAGAAGCAAACCCTGAAAAAGAAATAGGAAAATTATCAACTAAAGATGTCCAATTCAAAATACCTGAGGATACTTCTTTAAATACAGATTTATACAAAAAAATTTTCGGAGAAGACACAATATGAAAATATTATTAGCAGGAGGAGCGGGTTATGTAGGAGCGGCTTTAGTCCCTGAATTATTAGAACAAGGCTATGAAGTAAAAGTAATAGACTCTTTATGGTTCGGAAATAACTTACCTAAAGAAATCCCTGTAGAAAAAAAAGATTTATTCTCTTGCAAAGTAGAAGATTTCAAAGATTTTGACCAAGTAATATTCTTAGCAGGGCTTTCAAATGA
>CAZAFP010000148.1:0-1748 GCA_964484835.1 uncultured Methanosarcinales archaeon | reverse complement strand
AATTGACTAAGAAAGAGATTCATAAGGCTCTTCGTGGTAAGATTACTGCTGAGCAGGCCAGACTTGAAATGGGTAATGGTAAGGATGAAAAGTCTAGGTCTTATAAAGATAGGAAAGATAAGGATAGGAGAGATAGCAAGCCTAGAACGAGTAATACCAGTAGTAGGAAGAGTAAAGAGGCTACTCAGGCTGAGAAGGCTAAGTTTTCGACTATGCTTGAGGATTTGATAGGGACTCGTGGAGCTTATATTTTGGATGATAAGCTTAGCATATTAGGCAAAGTTCCTGTTAGTGAGCTTCAGAGCACTATTAAGAGCTTGGGTAGTGGTATGTACGCAGTTATATTTGACGGCGAGGTAAGTAAGGATTTGTACGGTGTTGCTGAGAAATCAGGTATTAATTTCTTAGTAGGTATGGAGTCTAAGGTTGATAAAGAATCCGGCGTTAAGATTTATAAGAGTGATGACTTCTGAGGTCTGAGCAGATTTTTTATTTATTTTTATTTTTTTAACCAGTCTATTTCTTCTTGGTTGAGTTCTAGTTCTTTTGTTATTTGTTCTTGGTACGTTTTGTTCTTTTTAAAGCCTGGTTTTATATAAGGGATTGTTTGGAATGCCTCGTATTTGGAAGAGTGTGTTTGGTTTGCTAGTTTTTGACTTATGTCTTTTCTCTTGGCGTTGGCGTTGTTGGCTATCCATATCTTTAGCAGTCTAGAGGGTCTTTTCATTATGCCTGGTTGGTATTTATTATTCTTTGATATGCTAATACCTGCAGTTAATAACGCGTAGCAGTATACGTAGAATCTGTAGTGTTGCATTCTTCTTATTCTTCCGAAGAATATGTCTGCTTGGCTTAGTGTTTGGAATGCTTTGTAGAGGTCTTTTTCTTTGTATGTCCTTGGTAGGTTTTCTTCGACCCATAGGAATAGTTTGTCTAGGTCCACGTCTAGGTTGTCCGTGGCTTGTAAAGAAGTTGTTATATCTTTGGTTTGGAATATTATGTTCAGGGCGTCTTCTATTTTTTGCGTTGTATCCCTGCTGTTTATTATTTCGAGGTCTTCTTTTTTGAGGCTTCCTTGGTTAGTTGCTAGTTGGAGGTCGTTCATTGCACTTCTCATGTCCCCTCCACTCAGCCTAGCTATTTGTTTAAGGCTTTGTTCTTCACATGTTATGTTTTCTTGAAAGGCTATGTTTTTTAGGTGTTGGTATATTTCTTCTGAGTCTGGAGCTTCGTATTGTAAAAGTTCTGTTTTTTTCCTTATCGGCTTTGATTTGTCGTCGTATGCGTCTAGGCCTATGAATATGACGGGCGTGTTTGATTTACTTGCTATTTTGAGAACTGTTGTTAATGCGCCTCTGTCTCTTACTCCGCTGAGGCCTTCTATTTCGTCCATCAGTATTAGTTTTTTCTTGGCGAATAAGCTTCCTTGGTTTATAACTCCGGATAATAAGTTGGTTAAGTCGCTGGCTTTTCTGTAGTCTGAGCTGTTTAGCTCTGTTAGTTCTAGATTTAGTTCTTCTGCCAAGGCATGTATACTGCTTGTTTTCCCGCATCCGTATGGTCCGTGTATGAATAAGGGCTTGGAGTTTTTATTATACGTGTTCACGTAATTTTTTAGAAATTCTTTTTGTTTGGAATTTCCCCTTACTTCTTCTAGGTTTTTGGGTTTGTATTTTATAATCCAGGGCTGCATGTATTATTAAGTAGTGCTTATTCTTTTTTATTATTAACTTATTTTTTTAGCATCT
>CAZAFP010000147.1:391-1781 GCA_964484835.1 uncultured Methanosarcinales archaeon | reverse complement strand
ATTCAAGGTTTTAGTATTATGATGCCAGACGCACATCAAGGTTATGGCTTTAGTATTGGAGGTGTTGCGGCTACTGATGAGAAAGAAGGATGTTTAAGCCCCGGAGGCATTGGATTCGACATAAACTGCCTTCCGAAAGGTCAGAAAGTTCTTTCTAGCTTGGGTTTTACTAAAAGTATAGAATCTTACGAAGAGGATTTTAATAATGAAGAGGCTAATGTCGGAAAATATAGTTTGATGAGAAAATCAAGTATTAATTTATACTCGCTGAAGAATAAATCTTTAGAACCTGCCCAGCCTTTATTATTTACAAAAAGAAAAGTTTCAGAGAATATAAAAGTTATAAAGACAAAGTTAGGATATGAAATTAAGGCTACAAAAGAACACCCTATTATGACAGACGAAGGTATGGTTGAAGCAGATAAGTTAAAAAGTCAAAGAATCGCTTTCTCTCCTTTTAAAGGAGTTGAGTTCGAAAAAGAACATACTGTTAAAATAAATTCTACAGATGAATACGTAAGTAAAAGGTTGAAAGAGTTAAATCTTAAGAAATTAGATGTTAATCAAATAGGTGTATTTGCTAAATTACTCGGCTATGCATTTGGAGACGGTAATATGTACAGAACAAGGAATAAGCTAAGAACTTGTTTCTTTGGAAAAAAAGAGGATTTGGAAGAGATAAAAAAAGATGTTGAGTCTTTAGGTTTTACAGCTCATATTTATAGTAGAAAAAGAGATCATAGTATAAAAACAAGGTATGGATTGGTAGAGTTTAATTCTGAAAGTTATAGTTTGAATATTAACGATAAAACTTTCAATTACATATTTAAAGAATTAGGATATCCTCTTGGTAATAAAACAAGTAATGCTTTTAACATTCCTATTTGGATTATGGAATCTCCCTTGTGGATTAAAAGATTGTTCTTAGCAGGATTCTTCGGTGCGGAGATGAGTAAACCAGAGGTTCATACAAAAACAGGATTTAGCTGTCCCACAATAAGCATGAATAAGAATACCAAATTATTGAGTAATGCCAAAGTATTCCTAGCAAGTATTGCTGATATGTTAAAAGAGTTTGGTATAAAGGTTCATGAATTAGATGTCAAAGACGATTATTTCAACAAAGAAGGCAAGACTTCAAGGTTGAAACTTTACTTATCAAGCGAAGAAAACAATCTTACAAAATTATATGAAAAAATAGGATTTGAATATAACAAATCCAGACAATTATTAAGTAATATTGCAGTTCTTTACATGAAAGAAAAGAAATACGCTTTAGAAATAAGGGAAGAGATAAGAAAAAGAATTAAGGATTATAAGAAACTTGGTTTAAAAAGAAATGAAGTTGATCAAATGTTCATGTTCTCTCCTGTAAATAAGCGATTTATAG
>CAZAFP010000147.1:0-381 GCA_964484835.1 uncultured Methanosarcinales archaeon | reverse complement strand
GTTATTACAGCAACACTAATAAAACTAGAATAACACAAGACTTTATCTCATTCAAAGACTTTGTCAAATTAAAAACTGAAGAATATCAAAAAAACGGTTTTTTCTTAGACGAGATAGACTCTGTAAGAGAAGAAAAATACGAAGGATCAGTATATGATTTTAACATACCAGAAACTCATAATTTCGTAGCTAATAATATTATAGTTTCTAATTGCGGGGTGCGTTTATTGACGACAAACTTGACTGTTAAGGATGTTGATGGTAAAATAGAAGAGTTGTTAGATGTTTTGTTTAAGAACGTACCACCTGGCATGGGTGGTAAGTCTATTTTCAAGTTGGATTATGAAGAGTTGGATAAGGTTTTGAAAGAAGGACCAAGGT
>CAZAFP010000146.1:0-1802 GCA_964484835.1 uncultured Methanosarcinales archaeon | reverse complement strand
GTTAAGGATTTTAGAGATAAACTACACAGACCTTATTATAGTGAGGTTTATATAGATGGGGGAACATTACGAGGACGTGCTGACACTCTTTTAGTAGGTGAAGAGACCCGACTGTATGCTGAGACTACAGAAAGGCTTTTACACGAATTAGGGGTTGGATACGCAAGGTTTTGTTTAACACCCCAGCATGGTAAATCTGATAGTTGTAATGAACTGGCTAATAAAATAGATATGTTTATAGAGGGCAAGTGTGTGGATTATGGAATAGACCCTAGAGGGGTTTATAAAATTGAAAACTTTCCTGAATATCCACATCCCAGGGCGTTTTATTACATTGAGCCTATTTATAAACTAGGTTTTAATAAACTTATAACATAAAGGAGGAATGTAAAACATGACTGATAATACTCAGGAAACTAATGTTGAAGAACCTACAACAAATGAAGAGGAGCCTCAAAAAGAAGAAGTAGAAGAGGGTGGAGAGGCAGAGAAGACTGAAAAGGTTGAAGACCAGCCTAAAAAGGTCGAAACTGAACCACAAGATAAAGAAATCTATAAGACTAAAGAGGAACTGTTAAAAGACCCTAATATTCAAAAGATTATTGAAAAGGTTCGTTCTGAGGAAAAGGCTAAGTTGTATAATAGTTTGGAGAATAAGGATGATAAAATTAAAGAATTGAAAGGTGAGGTGGATAAATTGAGTGAGGAGATTAGTGCCACAGAAGAAAGTAATAAAACAGAAGTCGAGAAATTAAAAGAGGAATTGACAGACTTAAAACAAGATTACACTAATTTAAAAGAAGAATATGAAACTGACAAAGAGCAAAGTGAGAGGGAAAAGAAACAGGCAAAATTAGAGGCTTATAAAGAGAAAAAGATAAGAGAGGTTAGAGAACAAGGTGAAGATTTAGTAACTTCTTTGGTGGGAGGTGACAGCGAGGAGGATATTGATACTAGTATTGAGATGGCTAAGAAAGAGTACCAAGAAATTCGCCAAAAGACTTTAAAGGAAACAGGCGAGAAAGAAGGAAAGAAGAGTAATGTTAGTAATACCCCTAAAGTTACGAACCCTCAAGGTTCAGGAGATGACTTAGATATTTCTGCTAATGATATTAAGAATATGTCTATGGCGGAATATAGAAAGAATAGGGATAAAATTAAGAGGGCGTTACAACAGGGAGAATTACAATAAATAAAAATTAAACTGAAAGGGAGGAATTTAGAATGGCTCAAAACAATGTAACGACTGCTGGTGCTACTGGTGATGATTATGAACCGTTGTCTCAAACGATTCTTGATGTATATTCTAAGGAAATTGAATTTGAGGCGGAACCAGTAATGAGGTTCAAACAATTTAGTGTGGAAAAGACTGATTTAAGTGCAGCTCCTGGTCTAAAGATTAAGATGACTGCTTATAACAACTTAGAATTAGGTGGAGCGTTGGATGAAGGCGACCCTATGGAGACTCAAGCACTAAGCACAACTCAAAAGGAAATCGAGGTGCAAGAATACGGTAACGCTGTTGCTGTTACTGAATTATTACTTCAAGCATCTTTTGATGATGTAATGAGTTCTACTGCTAAGTTGCTTGGAAAGGACTACGCTCGTGTGGTTGACAACTTATTAAGAGATACCGCTTTAGATTGTACTCAGGTTGTTTACGCAGGAGACGCTGACTCTGATGATGAATTGCAGGAAGAGGACTTATTCGATTCTGCTGTAATTAAGGATGCTGTAGAGATTCTTGCTACAAATGACGCTCCTAAGTATGCTAATGACTACTACGTATGCTTTATTCACCC
>CAZAFP010000145.1:0-1815 GCA_964484835.1 uncultured Methanosarcinales archaeon | reverse complement strand
TTATGGTTTATTATATTACATCTTAGATGATAATACAAATAATAAATGATTGTACGTTTGTGTCAAGGATTAGTAGGATAAAATTTTAGAGACCTCAAAACCCGTAATATTTTCAATTAAACTTAGAATAAAAATTTTACAAAGTTAAGGAACCTGACAAGCCTAAAAAGATTTACTCCCTTGTATTTGACATACTTGACGAACTTTTCCACTTTTGTTTTTATCAGTTAATTAAATTTGATTTATCTTATTTTACACTGTTGCTATTGAATTTAATGTTTTTGCCCAGATTTTATCACTATCAGGTCCTCTCAAAGCGGGCATGCTAGCTTTTAACCACTGACTCCAATCCCTTTCATTTGTCTTGTATTTTCTTTTGATCTCCTTAATTGGATTTATAATTGAATAATAACTATCTGATAACCGTACTTCCAGCTTATCAAGCTGTCTATACATCAATATCCTGGCCATCGCCTCTGCTCCTTTGCGGCTCCAACTCATACCCTGATTCTTCATTCTCCTGGCTATTACCTTATCTACATAACTTTCTATTGCTCCCATTCCTGATAACATCTTCCTATTAACTTCTTTTGAAAGCCTTTTTCTATAGTCTAGCAAATGTTTCTCATACTTTTTGTAATGTTTAACTAATCTTTTTCTTTCTCTTCTTATTTCTGCTGTTTCACCTTCACAAATCAAGGATTCTAAAGTATCTAAAAATGCTTCCTTTTCTCCTGCCTCTAAAACATCATACATCTTTTCAGCTACTTTTTTACCAAAAGCTTTACTTATATCCCTTTTTATATGATATCTATCCAATTGAACTATTATATTTGGGAAATACTCTTTTGCTTTCTCCTGGATCCAGCGAGCTCCATCTCCATTTAAAACTATTTGTGTACCTTCCAGATCATAATTTCCGGCTAATTCTGCACTAAATTCTTCCCAAAATTCCTCAGAATCATCATACACACCACTAATTACTTGAGGATTTATCAACTTTTTTCTCTTCCGGGCAGGAGTACAATATTCCCATCCTTCATGTGCTAAGCCAACCTTAATCTCCATTCTTCTTTCATTTTTCTCCTGGCTGCTCACCATTATTCCATCAGCTTCTAAAAATAATAGTTCAGGATTTTTATTTTTACTGTCATTAATCTTTTTTCCTTCAGTAAATATTTTCTCTTTCTCATGTTTTATCAATTCTGATTCTCTTTCCCCAAACTCTCTTACTTCTTTATGAATTGTCCCATGACTTAAAGAAGGGAATCCTGCATCTTTGATTACTTCTTCTGCCTGCCTGAAAGTCAGCTTATCTGACAAAGTTACAAGCAATTTCAAAAACTCTCCATTAGCTCTACTACCTTTACGTATACCTAATTTTTTATCAAGTAAAAATAACTTTTCACCAGTCTTTTTATTTTTATAATATCTTCTTTTATAGGTTATTTCTCCAACCTTTGTAGCCAATTTTCTCTCTTTAAAGTGGATAACTTCTAAATAATCGGGCTTATTTTCAAATAGTCTTTCTTCTAACAACTTTAGTGCCAATTCCATTAGTTTGCAGGCCAATTTCATAATAGCTTTTTCAAGGGTATTGATATCTTCTACGTTTTGTATTAAAATATCTAACATAGAGAGACCTCAACTCCTTTCATCGGGTTCTGTTGAGGTCTCTCTTCTTTTTTTATACCCCGTTTTCCTTCTTTCCTACTTAAATTTTACACGATCAAGCAAAAAATATGAAAATTAATAAAATGAAATATTAATTTATTAAAGAATAATGTTTATGGATATAGATATAATACATTTACA
>CAZAFP010000144.1:0-1817 GCA_964484835.1 uncultured Methanosarcinales archaeon | reverse complement strand
AGGTATGTCCATTTCTTCATTTAGTCTTTTTTCTATTTCAAAACACTCGGGCGCTTTTATGTCTTCTAGGTTTATTGCTCCAAATATTGGCTCTAGACTTTTTACTTTTTCTATGAAGTCTTCTTTGTCTTTAGCTTTTATAGCAAGTGGGAAACTGTTTAGTCCTGCAAATTCTCTGATTAACGCTGATTTTCCTTCCATTACAGGTATGCTTGCTTCAGGTCCTATGTTTCCAAGTCCTAGAACTGCGCTTCCGTCTGTTATAACTCCTACAGTTCTGCCTTTTATCGTGTATTTATACAAATTATTTTTATCCTTCACAATTTCTTCGCAGGGACTTGCTACTCCTGGGCTGTAAAGTAATGATAAGTCTTTAGAATTGTTTATGGGTTTCACACTGGTAATGTTTAGTTTACCTTTGTTTTTCTCGTGTATTTTTAGTGATTCTTTTTTAACATTCATTTTTTTAGTAATTATTTATCTTATTAAAAAGTTTTATTTTAAAAAAAATAAAAAAAAGGTTTTAGAAGCCTAGTTGTTCTTTAACCAATATTAGTGTCACTCTTCCTGGGAAGATTTCTCTTTCCATTATAACCCATTTAGCAGTTACACTATTAAATCCGTATGCTTCCTGCGCCCTTTCATCTTCTAGTGGAAATGCGTGTTCTCTCACTCTTTTAATCGCTTCGTCTAAGTTTTCAGTTATCTTATTTATTCCTGATACTAGAACAAGGTTTTTTGCTGCGAATAAGTAAGCTCCTACTCTTGATCCTGAAGCATCACATGCTACTAATTCTCCTTCTTTGCTTATTGCATTAACACTTCCCAGGTAATATTCTGAAGTTATGTATTTTCTTCTTAGTTCTGCTCTTTTTTCTTCATCGTCTTCTTTTAGAATTTCTTTGTGCATATTTTTCCATTTGTGTTTGTCAGAATTAAGGTATTGTTTAAATCCTATTTCTTCTAACGTGGTTGATGAACCATCGTATACTTCTGCTTGTTCTGGTATTGTCTCTTTTACTTTTTCTAGTGCTTCTTCTTTTGTTTCTGTCACTATTACTTTAAAACCTCTTGATTCTAGATTTTCTTTTGTTTTTTGTATTTCTTCGTCTGTTGGTTTTTTATTCCATTCCATATTAACACCTCGCTATTTAATATATACTACTATATTTAATATAGTTAGTATTTTAGTTATATTTATATATTTATTGGTATTATTAATAACATGGAAAAATGCCATGTTGAAAAAGTCCTAGAAGAAATAGGTAAGAAATGGAACCTTATAATACTAAAAAAAATAAGTGAAAAACCAAATATAAGATTCAACCAGTTAAATAAAGAACTAAAAGAAATAACTCCTAGGATGCTAAGCAACAGGTTAAAAGAGTTAGAAGATAAAAAACTAATTCAGAAAAAAACATACTCTGAGATTCCTCCCAGAACAGAATATAAACTAACAAAAAAAGCTGAAGACTTAACCGAATGCTTCAGTTACTTGGATAAATGGGCTGAAAAATACGAACTATAAAACTACTTATCTTTCCAAAGAAATACCTTATCGTTCTTCCTAACTTTCTCACTTACTTTTACTGCTACGCTCATACCTTTTTCAGCTTTACTAACGGTTTCTTTCTTAACTTCCATACTCTCAACAGTCTCTTCCAAAGTCCCTGTGGTAGGACCAATAATTAAAATATCATCTCCAACATTAACAGGGTTAGACTCTACTTTTACTTCCATAGCTCCTACTTTTGGATAATAATTAATAACATAACCAACATACCTTTTTATCTTACTACTCTTACTACCGTAGCTAT
>CAZAFP010000143.1:0-1817 GCA_964484835.1 uncultured Methanosarcinales archaeon | reverse complement strand
TATGCTTATGAAGAATGATGAGAATATTGCTTGTATGCTTATGATGAATAGTGTGAGGGCGAATATTGATTCTTCTATTCTGTCTAGTTCTCCGAATCCTTTGTTTATCCATTCTATGAGTATGAATATTAAGAGTCCGATGCTGATTAATAAAGGAGTTAGGCTTATTAATAGTGATTTTTCTAAATTTAATTTTTGGTTTATAAAATCCGTGAATGGATGTGGTTCGTTAAGATATTCTGTTTCGTATACTTTGGTGAATATCCAAAGAGTGGTTATGTTAAATCCTAGTATGGCCATTATGCTTCCTATGACTACAGGGTGTGTTTCTAGTGTTAAGCCGAACAAGGTTATGTTTGTAAATGTTAGAGTGGATGTTAATACGAGTCCCGTTATTAATAGTGTTAAGCCCGGGATTAAGAACAGGTGAGATGGTCCGTATATGAGTATTAGTCTTAAGTGTCTCCAGCCGTCTCTGAATGTGTTTAGTTTAGATTCTCCTATTCTGGAATAATATGTGATTGGTGTTTCTTTGACTTTTAATTTGAGTTTTTGTGCTTTTATTATCATCTCGCTTGCCAGTTCCATACCAGGGCTTTGGAGGTTCATTTTTTTTAGGGCTTCTTTTTTTATTAATCTAAAGCCTGATTGGCTGTCTCTTATTTTTGTTTTGAATATTATTTTTAATAATCTTGAAAGAGAAGGAGTTCCTATGAATCTATGTAGGAAAGGCATACTTCCTTTTTTCATATTACTATTTTTTCTGTTTCCTAATACTAAGTCATAGTTTTTGTACTTGAGCAATTTTTTTATTTCTCTGAAGTCATAAGTGTTGTCAGCATCTGCCATTATTATGTGTTTTCCTTTTGCTTCTTGGAAGCCTTTTCTTAAGGCGTTGCCGTATCCTTGTTCGGTTTCTTTGACTACTTTCGCTCCTTTTTTCTTGGCTATTTTAGCAGAATTATCTGTAGAGTTATTATCCACTACTATTATTTCTGCAGAAGGAAGTGTTTTTTTTATTTTATCTATGCAAATAGCTATTCCTTCTTCCTCGTTGTAACAAGGCAATACTATAGAAACTTCCATTTAATTAACAACCCCGTGTTTATTAGAGAAAATATTATTATTAATGTCCAGAAATTGAACAATCCTATTAAGCTTATTATTAAACCTGTTATTATTACTATGCTTATGCTTATGAATATTGATGTTAATACGCCTTCTAAGCCTTCGTATTGGTAGTATATTTGGTTTATTAAGTATCCTGGGAGGTAGAATACGAATCCCAAAAGTAAAATTCTTAAAAAGCTTAATAACATCTTTTTAGGTTGTTAAAGGTGATTTATATAATTTTATGAAAATGGACTGCATAATGGTTTTGAAAATTTTAAGTTCTTGAAAAGAATTATATATTCGAACTTTATTCTTTGTTCTTCTATGGAAAATGTTATTATCTTAGGTAATGGAATTGCGGGAGTTACAGCGGCTATTTATAATGCTAGGGCTGAGTTGAATCCTTTGGTCATTAGTGGTCCTGAAGAAGGTGGTCAGTTGAGTTTGACGACTGATGTTGAGAATTTTCCTGGTTTTCCTGAAGGCGTTCAGGGTCCTGAATTGGTTTTGAAAGGAAGAAAGCAAGCTGAGAGATTCGGTGCTAGGTTCGAGACTAATATCGCTACTGGTTTTAAGAAATTAGAGGATGGTATTGAGTTGGAGTTTCAGGATGGTAAGAAATTGAAGAGTAAGAGTTTGATTATAACTACGGGTGCTAGTGCTCGTTGGCTTGGTTTGGAAAGTGAGAAGAAATTCATGGGTAA
>CAZAFP010000142.1:0-1844 GCA_964484835.1 uncultured Methanosarcinales archaeon | reverse complement strand
TCTTCTGTTTCTGGGTCTACGTAGTAGTGTCCTTGGCTGTTTCCTTTTATGCCGTATACTTCTGCAAGTCCGGTGTTGAACCATTGGGGACTATTAGGTGCAACCATCTGGTTTATAATCATATAGACTGTTTCTTCGTAGAATACTTGGGCGTCTTTTTCTGATTTGAAATAATTGTTTCTTTCACCCCATGCTCTCCAGCACTGGGATAGTCTGTGTGCTACTTCTTTAATGCTTTTTTCAGGTCCTAGTATTACTTTTCCTTCGGAGTCTTTCTTAATATTTCCTTCGGAGTCTTTTTGAGGTACTCCTTTTTTTCTTATGTATTTTTGAGCCAGGATGTCTGTTGCTACTTGGCTCCATTGTTTTGGAACTTCAATATCGTTCATCTCGTAAAGAATAGAACCATCGGGATTTCTTATTGTGGAATTTCTTTTCTCGTATTCGAACATGTTGTAAGGGCTCTTACCTTCTTCTGTAAATATTCTTTTGAATTCTAATCCTTGTTTGTCTTCTTGTATAAAATCTTCCATTGTTTAATCCCTCCTATTCTTTAGTATTTTCAATTCTTTTTCGAAAGAGTTCACGTCTTTAAACTCTCTGTATACTGAGGCGAATCTTATGTATGCCACGGCATCGAGTTTTTTTAAGTTGTTCATTACTAACTCTCCTATTTTAACACTTGGTATTTCTTTTTCCATTGAGCTTCTCAGCTCTCTTTCTATGTGACTGGCAGTTTTCTCTATTTCTTCTTGTGTGACGGGTCTTTTTTGGCATGCTAATTCCATGCTTCTGATAATTTTTTGTCTGTCGAATAAGACTCTTTTACCGTCTTTCTTAACCACCATTATGTTTGAAAGTTCGACTTGTTCGTATGTGGTAAATCGTCTTTCGCATTTCAAACATTCTCTTCTTCTTCTGGTTATTTCTTCGGCTGTATCTCTAGTTTCGAGTACTTTTGTCTCCTCATAACCACATATTGGACATCTCATATAAAAAACCTGTATTTAGTAATTCTTGTTTGTTAAAAACACTACCTGTAGTGCTTATTTTTGCAAGTAGTATATAAATATTATGCAAATAAATAATATATGTCTTAAAACCTGGTATTATAAAATAACTATTTAAGTTATTGAAAAAATTAATAAATAGCTAAGTAAAAACCTTTCTTAGGGTGAAATAAAAAAATGGCATTAAAAGAACCAGAAAGTATGGAAGAATTATTCTATTTTACAAGGAGAAAACTAGAAAACGACGGATGGGTAAAAGCTTGGGTATACAGACCAGAAGCACCAACGGGCAAAGGTTTATTATCGAAACCAGTGGATGAGAAAACAGGCAAGCCTAAAGTAAGAAGCAATATATACGTAGACGATGAGGGAAACGAATACCCTGTAGAAGAAATAAACCCTACGTTAAAACTAGAAATAAAATACAAATCGCCTTACAACGGAGAAGAAGGAGAAACCACAATACCTTACAAAAGAAAAACATACCAAGGAGTACCTGCATTCGTATTCCAAGATTCCGAAGGAAATAAAATACCAATAACTAAGAAGATGAAACAACCAAAGAAGAAAAAATGAAATATTTAGTAACAAGCGCACTACCATATGTAAATAACATACCTCATCTAGGTAATATTATATGTATAATAAGCGCCGATGCTTACACTAGATATTTAAGAATCAAAGGAGAAAACGTAATAAGTGTTTTAGGCACGGATGAACATGGAACTACAACAGAAACCATTGCTTTAAAAGAAAAAATTTCTCCAAAAGAAGTAGTGGATAAATACTACAAAAAACACGAAGAAATATACTCTTGGTTTAACTGCAGCTTCG
>CAZAFP010000141.1:0-1844 GCA_964484835.1 uncultured Methanosarcinales archaeon | reverse complement strand
AGTACTAACAATATCTCTATTATAATCCACCACCAAAAACTTAAAAAAAACAAACCAAAAAAAAGATTAAAGAAAACTAAAAAATATGTCATTTTTATTAAAATATTTGCCCCTGTCATAGAATCCACCATTTCTTGATGTTTTTGTGGATTTTTAGTCTTCTTCTCTTCTGTTCCTTTAATCATTTCCTTTATTGGCTTGTAGTTTTGGACAAAAATATCCAGCCCCTGAGTACGAATACTTCTACCGATATCTTCATTGTAAAAATATTTGCCTCGATTATCCCAAACAAAACCTTCACCTTGAAGAAAAGAAACAAGACTTTCTATTTCCTCATCTTTATATTGGTTCAGTAAGTGATTTAAATTCTTTAACTCTTGTATAAAATAAGAATTTTTTATATGTCCCCCTCCTGCATTTTTCCGAATAATGATTTTTTGATCTTCTGCTTTTTTTGCATCCATATCACCTAATTCAACAAGTTTGTCTAATGATAAGTCAATAATTCTAAGTAAATTTTGCACATATTCTTCCGGTAGCCCTCCTTCCTCAAGAGAAAAATTTTTTTCAAGCATATCACAGGATAGATTTGCAATTTCAGAATAAACAACCACTTCTATTGATCTTCCTTTTTGAATAATGTCTATATAACGACCAGGATCTTTAAAGATCAATTTCTTAACCCCGTCTGTTATAGAACAAACACTCTCTATGATACCTTGAGATAGAAAATCTTGATTTATTCTTTCTAGTATTTTAATAGCTTCTTCAATCTCTTCTTGTTTTTCTTCGGTCATGTTTTTTAATTTAAGTTTTAATCGACCTTTATTTTTATATATCCCACACCCCTGCACACTATTGTTTTGTTGAAAAACATTAAATTATCCAAACAAAAAGAAACTATTCTTTATTTTAATCTGACAAAATAAATACTTTGTGTCCTTTACTCAATAATTTCGCAGTCTTTTACAATAATATTTCCTATCATCTCACTAGATACTTCACCTTTCAAAATAATTTTTTGTCCTTTCCGAAGTTCTATTAGCTCTTCTTCTTTGTCTCTATTAAACATACACTGTACGCCAAACAAACTGTATTCTCTCCCCTCTAAGTTAACATAAGGCGTTCCCGTAATATCTTTCCCAATGTCATCTATTATGCCAGATATCTTCAGTAATTCACCCTTATATTTCGAATCAGCCGCAACTTTATTCTCATCGTATTCTTCACTTAGTTGAGTGGCAGATATTTCAATTACTTCAATCTCTTCTTCTATTCCTTTATCTTCTTTTGCTCCCTCAACGTCTTTCTTTTCTTCTTCTTGACCTGCCGGATCGATTTCCGGTTCTTCGCTAAAAGCACCTATAATGACAAACAACACAAAAATAGCGATTACCCAAAACCACCATCTTTTCCAAATTGGTCCTTTTGTTTTTTTTGAAGAGCTCCCTTCTTTTTCCGCTCTCACCCCACACCCAACACATATTTCAGCCTTTTTGTCTATTTCTTTGCCACAACTTTGGCAAAATTTTGTATTTTTTTCGTTCATATTTTAATTTTTTATTATTTTTCGACCTTTATTTCTATTATAAATCACTTTTATAGACACTATTTTATTGGAATAGAACCACAAAGTAGAAACTATTCTTTCCCCTTAAATGAAGTAAATCTTTTTATTGCCTAAAGGTCTTATTTTACTAATTTATTTCCTTTTGCGTCGGGAAGTTTATTTAAAGCAATAAGAATAAAATCAACTAAAGCCCAAATGCCCAATCCACCCAGTGTTAAAAGCTTTAAAACCCCCAGTCCACCATACCCTAGATAAAATCTATCTATTCATATTC
>CAZAFP010000140.1:0-1909 GCA_964484835.1 uncultured Methanosarcinales archaeon | reverse complement strand
TCTAAAAAAAATGTTGAAAAAGAAAAGGTCGTTTTTAAAAAAGACACTGAAGAGAAAAACTATTTAAAGATAGATTTTATAAATCTTAAGATAAAAAACGTAAAAAGTTATGTTAAAAAAGGAGATTTTAGCAAAGCCAAATCAGAAGTTATTGATTTAAAACATAGAATAGCAAGAATATCGGATGATTACAAACACTTAAAACAAATGTTGAACTCTAAAGTCAATATTTTAAATCAAAGGATTGAATTCGCTAAGAAAATGGTAAAAAAGAGGTCGAATTAAATTGAGTGAGGAAAGAAAATTATTAGACAAATATAACATAACTGCTAACGGTATAAATGTAGATATAGAAATAATTTCTTTTTCCGACAAGCCAGTACCTTCTTATTTAGTGAATATAACTAATATAAGTCCTAATACTAAAATTATATTGGAAAAAATAAGAGAAGAATTTATTTCTCAACTAGATTTTAGCGAGGTAGAAAAATCAAGGCAGAGTGATTTTGAAACTCTTAAAGATCAGTTCAAAAATAACATTTACGATCTTCTTAAAAAATATTTTCCTAAAGCAGACGAGAACACAAAAAAGACACTTCTTAATTATTTATTAGAAGAAAATCTTGGATTGGGCAAATTAGATTTGTTATTAAGTGATAAAAAATTAGAAGAAGTTGTTGTTAACAATCACAAAGAGCCAGTCTGGGTTTATCATAAAGATTTCGGATGGTTAGTTACTAACATTACTTTATTAACCGAGTCTAGGATTAGACACTACTCTACTATTATAGGTAGGGATGTTAATAAAGAAATAACTAACTTAAATCCTCTTATGGATGCTCACCTAAGATCTGGAGACAGAGTCAATGCTACATTAAGTCCTATTTCTACAAAAGGTAATACTATTACTATAAGAAAATTCGCCGAGGATCCTTGGACTATAACTAAATATATAAAAAGCGGAACTATATCTTTAGATGCGGCTGCTTTAATATGGCTAGCCATGCAAAATGAACTTAGTATATTAGTCTCGGGGGGTACGGGTAGTGGTAAAACATCTATGCTTAACGTATTAAGTAATTTCTTACCTCCTAATCAAAGAATAATAAGTATAGAAGATACTAGGGAGTTAATGCTTGCTAAGAATCTACACTGGGTTCCTTTAGAAACAAGACTTCCTAATCCTGAAGGGAAAGGCGGAGTTACAATGCTTGATTTGCTAGTAAACAGCCTTAGAATGAGACCGGATCGTATAGTAGTAGGAGAAATAAGAAGGGAAAAAGAAGCGCAGGTTCTTATGGAAGCTATGCATACAGGTCATAGTGTTTACGCTACTATTCACGCTAATAACGCAGAAGAAACAATAACAAGGCTTACAAATCCTCCTATTAACGTTCCTAAAAAAATGTTGTCAAGTTTAGCTATGATTGTAGTTCAAAACAGAAATAGGAGAACTGGAAAAAGAAGGACTTTACAAATCGCTGAAATGACAAAAGAAGGTGATGAAAGAGTTTTAATGCAACTAAATCCTTTAGAAGATGAGATTAAGCAAGTAACAGAATCTGAAGAGATAACTAAAGCCATATATCTTTATACAGGTATGGATAAAAAACAAATAGAGAAGGATTTGATGCATAAAAAAACCATATTGAAATGGATGGTTGATAATGATATTGAAGATATTGATAAAATAGGTAGTATAATGGCTAAGTATTACATGGGTAAGTTTAAATTATGAGGTTTTAAATTATGGATTTAATAAAATTTTTAGTTTCTAGAAGACCTGTTTTAAAAAAACAAATTAAAACTGCTAAAATTAATAAAACTCCTGAAAAAGTAGTCAAAGATGCTTTGAACATGTCTTTTCTTATGAGTATCACCTTTGGTATGTTTCTTTACCTATTCATCC
>CAZAFP010000139.1:0-1912 GCA_964484835.1 uncultured Methanosarcinales archaeon | reverse complement strand
AGCAGCAGCCGCGCTATACGTAGCAGCACTGACCAACGGAGAAAAAAGAACCCAGAGAGAAGTAGCTGACGTGGCAGGCGTGACCGAAGTAACTATAAGAAACAGATACAAAGAACTGCTAGACACACTAGGCCTGGAAAAAGACCTTAAAAAAGTCAAGAAGAAATAACTTTTTTTATTTTTTCAAACACTTCTTTTTCATAATTTTTTTTATATTCTTCACCTAATTCAATAATAATTTGTTTATCCAATTTAATACTTTGCCTTTCTAAAACTTTAGACATTGCAGGTCTTGTTAAATACTGTAAAAATTGAGTTACATTCTTAGGCTTATTAGTATAACGACAACGCTCAAAGTCAATAATGACAGGTTCATTATTAGTTATTAAAATATCCTTATGAGGATTAGTTAACTCCTGCTTATTAATACCTTTTTCATCTACTAATCTTGCTTGTTCTAAAATCTTTAATAAAACATTTTTAATTTCAATCTTAAAACGAGGATTGTTTTTATTTTCTTCAATCCAATCCTCCAACTTTAAACCATTTACAAAGTCCCTTATTAAAAAATCTTGTTCTTCATCATAATAATAAATCTTAGGACCAACACCTAGTTCATTAACCTTCTTATTGTAGAAGTACTCATTCTTAACAGTTCCAGGACTAGTACTCTCCTGCTTCCTTGTTTTTATCAAATATTTCTTACCATTCAACTCCGAAGTGTAAACTATCCCTCTTTTGCCATTATTAAAAAGTTCTTTATTATTAAACAAAAAATTAGCATTTTCTTGATTCATAAAAAAAAGAAAAAGAAAGAAAGTTAATAAAATTATTTAAAAACAAAAAAGCATTACCAATTAGTAATGAATAAAATAAAAAACAGTATTATAAGCGCTTTAATCCTCGCCAGTTCAGGTTTAACACAGGATAAAAACCCAGAATTTGCATTATGTGATACTTACTCGCAATCTGTTAAAGAACAAGAGTATCTTAAACAAGAATTAGATGAAGCTATGAACCTTACAGTGGAATGGTATAATGAACAAGGAATACCTACCGTAAGAAAAGAAAAAGAAGGTTGCCATAAAATAAGTTTTGAAGGGTTAGAAGAAATATTAAAAAGCAACGTAAATATTACAGCAAGAGAACACGATATTCCTATTAGTATGATGCCTTTTTTTAACAAAGAGTATAATAAAAAATCAGATGAAGTTGTTAATTTTCATTTGGACAACAAAGATGTTGTTTCAGGATATGAGAATATAGAGTTTTTTATTAAAGATTTTAAAAATGATTTGACAAATAAATTGGCAAAAGATAATAAAGAAAATCCTTATTTTAACGAAGAAAATGCTAGTTGGCTTGTTGAAAGATCTTTTGGTGCTAAATCAGAATACGATCCTCATAAAGACGTGGTAAGAGTTAACACTTTTAACATGCTTTTACAGTACGTTTTACATCAAGAACAAGCTATTTCCGAAGATAGAATGGTTAATTCTTATTACGCATCTGAAGAGTTAAGCTTTGCAAAGGATGTTGCTTTAACGCTTGTTCATGAAATAGGTCATTCTTTAAACCAACACCACCTCAATTATATTTTTGATGAATTAGAAAGTAACCGCATACCCCTGGGTTTAAGACAAGAGCTTGGTTGTGTTAATTTTATGTCTTACAATAATCCAACCGTTGAAGATTTTAAAAAGAATTTAGGCGTTGAAATGTCAACTATTCAGGAAGAAGAAATACTGAAAAGGTTGAAAGGTGAAGAAATACCTTCTTACGAGAAAATGATTGGAAATACAACCTTAGAAATTCCAAAGTATTTAAGAAATGTTTCTTTAAAAGAATACGTATGTGATTGAGAATGATAAAAAAATTATTAGCCACAAGTCTTGTGATTACGTCTTTATCA
>CAZAFP010000138.1:0-1935 GCA_964484835.1 uncultured Methanosarcinales archaeon | reverse complement strand
ATTAACACTTACAAATCCAAACCCTAGCATAAAGTCATACTCTTTTCTACTTAAAGAATCAACAACCCTATTATAAAAATTAACACTTTCTTCAACACTCAAAACCAAATCATTCATCCTTTCAAAAACAGACTCTTCAAAACTCCAATCTTTAAAAAAATCCAAGTCTCCTCTCATCCAATTTTCGTTAACAACAGAAAATTCTTCTTCAACAACATCCAAATCCTCTCTATGAGTATCTGACAAATTTTTTTCTGCTGAAAAATCAACACCTTCCAATTCCAAAACCTCTTCCAAGAAGAAATAACTATTAATAGCTTCATTCAAACCCTCCAAGTAAGAATTCAAATAACCTTTGGTTTCATTTCTAAAAACTAAATCTTCCTCGTTAGGACCATAATTAACACTGAAAACAGTACTATCTGTTTTAGGAATATTACTCGCCTGACAAGTTCTTGTCTGCTTATTCCGACAACTAACTTCATAATTATAAATCAACTGACCACTACCACTTTTATTTACCAATAAATCTTTCTCAAACTCTATCTTCCTACTCCCACTAACATTAAAATACTCCTGACTAATAACCTCTCCGTTTGAAGCATCATAAAAAGTATATCTGCATTCAGAAGTACAAAGCCAATGATTATTAATATTGCTCGTAACATTCAACCCGACAAAGTCGAGCCTTTCAACATTATAAACTTCGTACCAGGGGTCATTCTTAACAATAACTCCTTCCACAACTATAAAATTATATCTGAAAAACAAAGTCAGTAACAAACCTGCTATTATCAACAAAGCCAGGCTTACCGCTACAAACTTATGTTTCTTACTAATACCGGGAAATAAGTATTTCAAAAAAGCCATAATTAATGGGTATTTTAGAAATATTTATATATTTACTTTTTATCGTTTAGTGTTATGGTAAGAATTTCTAAAGACACGCCTCTGGCAGAAATAACGCTGAGGAAATATGAAAAACCATCTTCTTTAAAAAACAGAGAATTAGTTAGAAAACTATGCCTTAGCCTTGGCTTATTACAACCAGGCGACTCCAGAGATGTAGTGGTAGATGTTTTTCAAGTAATATTAGAATCTGAAGAACCCATATCAAGCATAGGGATAGAAAATCGAGTCAAGAAAAACAGAGAAGAAAACAATTTAGAACAATTAGGCGTAGCAGGAAGTAATATAAGAAGACAATTACTAAGACTCCGAGGATTATTCTTAGTTGAAAAAACAGGAAGTCTTTACAGAATAAATGAAGGCGCGAGTTTAAAAGAATTATTCAACGACAAGATAGAAAAATACTACATTGATTCAATAATGTCCAGGGTTAGAGAGTACATTGATAGAGCTGATAAGGTTTTCAAAAAGTAAAAATGTACGAGCCTGCTGAAGACTCTTACTTGTTAGAAGAAGAAATAATCGCATTCTGCAAAGATAAAACTATAGGCAAATCTTTAGACATGGGCACTGGTAGTGGTATACAAGCCAATACATTAACTAAATTCTCAAAAGAAGTTTATGCCGTTGATATTAATAAAAAGTCGAAAGAAAAAGTTGGTAAAAAAATAAAGTTTATACATAGTGATTTGTTCAAAAATGTTAAAGAAAAAGAGTTTGATTTAATAGTATTCAATCCTCCTTATCTTCCTGAGGGAGATGAAAAAGCAGACTCTGAACTAACGGGTGGAAAGGAAGGAGTTGAGTTAACCTTGGAATTCTTAAAACAAGCCAAGAAACACTTGAAAGAAGACGGAACAATATTATTCATAGCCTCGAGCTTATCAAACCTTACCTTTCTTGAAAAAAAAGCAAGTAAAGATTATCATTTAGAAAGGATTCGTGAACTCCCTCTGTTTTTTGAGAAGTTATACGTTTACAAAGCAACTCTGGAAAAGAAAGTCGTGGATATAGTAAAGGGATGAT
>CAZAFP010000137.1:0-1956 GCA_964484835.1 uncultured Methanosarcinales archaeon | reverse complement strand
TGAGCTGAATTACGTAGGGTTATTCTCCTCTACCAGAGAATCTAGTATAAAAAACATATTATTAGAAGAAGGGTTCATTTCTGGAGGTGTACATGTAGGAGGAATATCAGGACTTACTTATAATTGTCAAGTCAGTCAAGTATATTCGTCTGTTGAAATAGAAGGTATTTCTAGGGTAGGGGGGATTATAGGAAGAGCTACAGCAGGACTAAATCAAAACACTTCAATAGTAGGAATCATTAGTAGCGCAAGCGTAAAAGGGATTCAAAATGTTGGAGGAATAGTTGGGGAAGGTCACAGGGTTAAAGGAACTAATGTGTTTTCAGTTGGAGACGAAGTAATAAGAATATCAGGCGAACTTGAAACTTTTGGAAGAGCTTCTGGCACAGGCAACTTCAGAACTTATGTAAATCCAAATATGCTAGTATTTGAAGATGAAGTAAAAACATCTTCCTTGGATAATAATGGTATAATGTTAGGTGAATCAGAAACACAAGAACTTAAAGAGGAAAAATTGCAGTCTTCTTTTCTGAATCCAATATTTGAAGGAGGAAGCGGAACAGTATTAGATCCTTATCTTATATCTAATGCTTACCAATTATGGGGTATGAATTACGATTTAAATGCTTCCTACAAACTAACTAACGATATAGACTTAGGCGGCTATATAGATAACTGGATACCTATAAGGGGTGATTTCTCTGGATCTTTAGATGGGAATGGTTATAATATAAAAAATTTAAATTCAAAACATAAAGAGCTTAACAATGTTGGCTTATTTAGTAACTTAACCCCAAGTGATAACTCTACAATACGTAATTTGGGAATAATAGGAGGTATTATAATTGGGAATTACAGAGTTGGGAGTATTGCTGGAAGTTTTAACGTTTACAGCGATAGAAGCCTAGAGATAAAAAATATTTCTTCTTCTGTAAACATTTCAGGTAATAGTCGTGTTGGTGGAATTGTAGGTGAAGCAAATATTACTACAGAGGAAGCTTTGGTTATCAAAAATACCGTATTCTCTTCTTCTAAAATTAAAGGAGAAAACTACGTAGGTGGCATAGTGGGAAGGATTTCAAAAGGTACTATTAATGACTCGTTTGTCTTCTTAGATGAGATTGAATGCGAGGGATATACTGGAAGGATAATAGGTTATTCAACTACACCGTACGAATTAAGCGTTAGAGCTTACTCTAATGAAAATATGGTTGTAGATCAAAAAAACTGGGGAGGTTTTGACAGCAGTTACAGGAACGGAGAGAAAATATCTCTTGAAAAAGCTAAAAAAATTGAAACATATATATATTTCGTAGAGGAAAACGGAGGAAACGCATTTGATTTTTCATTTCCTTGGAGTATTATTCAAGATCAATCTTTTCCCTATTTTGGAACAGCTTCGATTATTGTAACGGATACTTCAACACCAAGAACAGTATTGACTTCGGATGGCTTTTATAACATAGAGTTAGAAGTTAATGCAACTGCGTATATAAATGAAAATTATAATATAACCGGTTGGAAAATTGAAATCTTCGATAAAAACAATGATAAAATAAAAAACGTAGAAATAAAAAGTCAAGATACTTACATAAATAAAAGTCTAACATTAGGAGCTTTTCAACTATTAGAAGAGGTTAAGAATAAAGAGTACAACATATTAATAAGCGTTGATAAGGAAGAAAAAAATGATAATCCGTTTTATTTACACGAAAATGGAGTGACCATTGTTGCTTATGATGGAACAGAAGTAGGAGAGAGTGGTTATGTAGATGGTATAGATTCTGATCATGATTTATATGGTGTAGAATTTACTTTAAGAGATGCTGGACAGATTACCGAAGAAAATGCTAGTAGAAGTGTAACTACTGGAATTACTAATATGCGTGAGATGTTTTATGACGCTTCTGATTTCAATCAAGACATAAGTTCATGGGATACTAGCAGTGTTACTGA
>CAZAFP010000136.1:0-1964 GCA_964484835.1 uncultured Methanosarcinales archaeon | reverse complement strand
TTTTCATTTTTCTTTACTATAGGTTTGTTTTTATTATCTTTCTTGAGTAAGTTTAAGATTTCGTTTATTTTAATTGCTGTAATCGTATCATTCTCAGCTAACTCTGTCAGTAGACTATTCTTAGCTACTTCAATGTCATAATCTGTTATTTTATATTCTTGCATTTTGATTCTTGATAGCTTCTGCAATTAGCATAGCGTTACGTTTGCTGTTCTTAACATATAAATACAACACCCCTACTGGGAACATGAAAACTAACAAAATAATCAACCAACTCCAACTTATCCATTTTTCTTGTTTGCACATAATAAATCCCCTCCTCTATCTAATACTTACTAATTTTTTGTTTGTTCTTTACTTTTGACCTTATTAGTTTTAGGTCCCCTCTCATCTTGCTTATTTTTTAACTTATTCTTTAAAACAGCTTCCCTAAACGCATTCTCCTGTGCCCTAACCATATTGAAATAACTTAATGTATTAACCGCTTGAGCATGAGTTAACATAATAGCTACTTCTGTTTGCTCAATCGCTCCGCTATTAGATTTTACTATAATAGATTCTTTACTACCTTTTTTATAACCTATCGTAAAATTAGGTCTATTTTCATCTAATTCAGCTTTTTCATCATATTTTATAGAGTTATTACTTTCTTGCTCTGGTTTATCTTTTTGATGTTGTTCTTGATTATCTACCATTTTTATTGCTCTATTCTTTAGACACTTCGTCTATTTGACAACCACATTCATAAATTTTCCTTAGAATCGTGTTATTGACTGTCTTGATTATAACTTCATCAGGGAACAGTTTGCAGGTCATGTTACATTTTGGGCAGACTGTTTCAGTATTCATTTTTGTCCACACCGCTTTTATACATGATAAACCTTTTCCAACTTAAAGTTTTAAGTTTCAATTCGTCTTTTAACTCTTCTTTCTTCTTTTGAAGTTCAGCAAATTCTGAATTATCAAATACTTCGTGGATTCTTTTAACCATCTTGTCTTAGTTAGTACCTTACTAATATTTATATTTTTGTGGTTTGTAGTATATAACTAATTCAACAGTAAGGTAACTCGTTTAAAAATGTCTTGTCTTTTATTTTGGTATTGAAATCTGATGATAAATCTTCATAGACTATGTTTTTCTTGCGGTCTATTATAACAGGATACGCAAAAAAAGGTTCACCAAATGGTTGAGTTAATAACTTCTCTTTCTCAGTCTTGCTAATATACTTGTTCGTTTTACATTCGATAAAATAAATGTCTTTGCTTGGACTTATAGCTATCAAATCAGGAAACCGACTGCTTTTCTGGTTACATACAAAAAACCCCAATTTTTCTAATTGTTTTTTAACTTCTCTCTCAAACCTGTTACCTTTATCTCTAGTGTTCATTTCTTGTTCATTTCTTGTTCATTCCTTGTTTAAATATAAGTGAGGGTGCTGTGCCGTTAGAAAGGGATACGCAAAAAGAGGTGAAAACGTATTCATTGACCCAACACCCTCGTTTACATAAAAAAACTTCATTGTTCTAATATATTTCTAAATCATTCCTTATAATAATAACTTATCCTCGTGTTTCTATCAGGGATAAACTGTTGTTCGCTTTTTATGAAATTATCTTTATTCAGCCTAGCAACAGCCCTTGACACACTTGCTGGAGAGATACCAAAATAAGCCGACAATTCTCTGGCGTTATATTTCCTACTGCGATTGTTCGCTAATAACATATATATTTCTCTCTGTCCCATCAAACCACCTCAAATAATTGCATTAAAATAATTAATAGGAAAAGAGCGATTACTACATAAACCATCAAGTCATCTAAACTGATAAATGTTTTAGATACATCGCAGATGGGTATGGTTTTTTTATTTTTGAATAGTTTTTTCATCTTCTACCTCTCGATTATTTCGTATTCGTAACCTCCATTGTTGTAATACACAGCTTTCATCACTATATCTTCATGGT
>CAZAFP010000135.1:0-2019 GCA_964484835.1 uncultured Methanosarcinales archaeon | reverse complement strand
CTATGAAAGTTCTAATCTCGTCTTTAGAAAGAGCATCAACACCAATCGTAGGCTCATCCAAAAATAAAACAGGGGGGTTATGTAAAAGAGCTACTGCAAACTCGCATTTCATACGCTCACCCAGACTAAGATTACGAACAGGTCTTTTCATAATCTCGCTTAAGCTCAACATTTTAACCATATAATCCAATCTTCTCTTAAAATCATTTTCTGGAATGGAATAAATTTGCTTATGCAAATAAAAAGCATCAACCGCAGGTAAATCCAGCCATAACTGACTCTTCTGACCAAAAATAACGCCTATATTCTTAACATACTCCATCCTATTAACCCAAGGAATATAATCAAGAACTTTAACGCTACCGCTAGTTGGATGCATTATACCAGTCATAATCTTAATAGCAGTAGACTTACCAGCTCCATTAGGACCTAAAAAACCAACTTTCTCCCCTTTCTTAATATCAATGTTAACATCTTTAACCGCGTCTATATACACGTGTTCTCTTTTAAAAAAAGATTTTAAACTACTAAGCAAACCTTCTTCTCTCTTGTAAATCTTAAACGTTTTATTCAAATTCTTAACTTCAATAACCATTTCTTTAACCTCCAGCACCAACATAATTCTTTAAAGTATTTTTCCAATAAAATATCGAAAGTATGAATATTAAATAACTAGCCAGTATAGCATAAAAACCATACTCAACATTAAAACCTAATAAAGCACTAGCTGGATAATAACTAAGCAAAAATAAAGGCAGGAATATTCCAAAACTCACCTGCATAGTTCTAGGAAACATATTCTTAGGATATTCCGAGAATTGTAATATTGTCTGCATTAATTCCATTAACCTATCAACTCTCACATGCTTTATAGCAGTACTGCTAATGAACAATATCATAGATAATAACAAACTAACCCCTGCGAGCATGTAAATAATAAGTAATAAAAAATTAACCTCTAAACTAGTCTGAGTACTACCAATGATTAAAAGTGCCGTGCCTGTCACTATATCTCCTAAACCTATATAATCAAAACTTTCTGATATTAATAAATAAAGCTCATCAACGGGCTTTATAAGTATTAACTCTAACTCACCTTTTCTAACTTTCTCAATTACTTTAGTAAAGAACTCGAAAAACAAAGTGTTACCTATTCCTATAAATATATTATAAATACCTAAGAATATTAAAAGTTCATAAACAGTCCAACCAGGATAAGTAGCACCAGCATTATAAATGAGCAACATAAACAAAGGAGCTGCCAAACTCCAAAGTAAAACACTGCTAAAACTAAAAATGAAATCTAACCTATACGCAAGCCTTTGTTTTAACAATAATTCTAAAAATTTAAAATACAATTTCAAGCTCCCACCCCTTGGAACTTAGTAATAGCTTTTTTCCAAACAAAATAAACTAACAAGGTCATAAAAATTAATTGACCAACGCTATAAATTATTAATGTAGAATAAGTAAGTTCTATACCTGCAAAGCTAGTATTACCAACGAAAATAGCGGCGGGGATATAATTAGTATGAGGAAACGGGGTGAATAATAAAAACTTTTGAAACGTATCAGGGAAGAAAGTTAAAGGAATAAGACCTCCAGCAAGTACATATCTTAAAATCCTATAAAACCAAGTAATTCCCGTAGGGTTAGTAAGCCAGAAAATAAGACTTCCCATTAACAAACTTATCATATAATAAATAACAAATGCTATGAATAAAGAGAACATGAACAAGCCAAAATTAGCAGTGGTTAAATAAGAAATATCCAATAACAAAGACATGATAACTAAAACAGGAATGAACTCTATTAAAAAAGCAAGAGATCTTCCTCCTAAAGAATGAAATAGAGCATAAAAAGGATACGTTAAAGGTTTAGTTATGAACTTAATAAAACTACCTCTCCTAACACCTTTATGTAAATCACCCATTATAGGATTCCAAATCAAAACCATAACTAACAAGCTAATAATATAATAACCAACCATCTCATCAAGAGTAAAACCAGCGATAGTAG
>CAZAFP010000134.1:0-2028 GCA_964484835.1 uncultured Methanosarcinales archaeon | reverse complement strand
TTCTTATTGCTTGTGCCGTGCTGTGTTGTCTTTCTAGTATTAAGTCGTCTATTGTTTCTGTTCCAGAAGGCTCTTCTTTTTGCTTATTTTCATGAATTCTCTCGTATTCAATAACACTTCCTACTTCGTACAAGTGAGGTTTTTCTTCTTCAGAATAAGTTGTTTCTTCGTTTCTCGCAAAGGATGTTATTTCGTTATCTTCGTATAAGTGGTGTTCTTCTTCAGGTATGTATTTTTTCCAATCCATTTTTTTATAGGTTATATTCTTCTTTAAAATCTCGGTTTGGTTGGTATGGTGCTTTGTTAAGCAATTCTGTTGTTTCTTCTAAGTTAACAAATTCTTTTTTGTTGAAGTATTTGAAAAGATCATCTACGTTTTTTACAAAATTCGGAGCTGCCATATCTGGGAATTTAGATTGGAAATATTCTTTGTCCATTGCTAGTTTTCCTGTTTCTGTTCCGCCTATAGTAAAAAAGTAGGGTAGCTGTGTCAGATTAAACAAGTTAGCGTCTGGAGCTCTTCTTCTTATCTGGCTCATTATCTGTCTGTTTTGTTTAGGATTGTCTTTTGAAACATATAGTCCGATGTCGAAATTTAAATCGTGTTCCGCGCTTATTTGTTGCATCTTTCTAATTCTGGCTCTTGAACTTCTGCCTAGGTTCCTGCCGTTTTTCACTTCGAATAGCCCTGTCAAATCTTTAGAATTATTGTATATTAGAAAGTCTGGTAGTCTGTTTTCTTCATTATCGTCTTTTATAGATCTATGTCTTTCCACGATTATTCCTTCGTGGGATTTTTTGTATAGGATTCCTGCTAGTCCTTCAACGATAAAAGAATGGTCTTCCGGTTCTACATCTTTAAGATCGGGGCAGGTATCTTTGCGTGGTGGTTGGTAGTTAAAGATTTCCGCTATGCTATTCAACCCCTGCATGTATTGGTATGTTACTAACCACTATTTAAACTTTTTTATCTTCTAGTAGTTACATTGTATTAGTTAAATATATAAATATAAATGTTCTCAATTCTATGATGGAAGATTTAAATCAATTACAAGGTGAATTCTTAAGTCAGTTTTTGTTTGTTTCAACGATTTTTATATTTGTGGCTTTGTTAATTTTAATTCCTATTTATATTTATATTAGCTTTGCTTACATGACTATTGCTAAAAAAGCCAAATTAAAAAGTCCTGCTCTGGCTTGGATACCTGCTGTGGGTCCTTTCATAATAGCCTTTCAGACTTCTAAGATGCATTGGTGGCCATGGCTATTTTTGATACTTGCTTTACTACCTGTCTTAGGAAATCTATTTGGGTATGCTTTCCTTATAGCTACTATTTTTTGGGAGTGGAAAATGTTTGAAAAAATTAAAAAGCCTGGTTGGTGGGCTTTGTTAAATAAGATACCTGTAGTTAATCTAATAATTATTGGTATTGCTGCTTGGAGTGATTAAAAAGTCTCTCCTCTGCAGCACTCGTCAATATTGGTTTTACAAGTGGGGCATTGTCCGTGGCCGTGGACCCATATAATAAGAATGGGTTTCATACAATAATAGCAGTATGTTTTATTCTTCATTTTCTCTTCTTTTTTTAACAAAATATTTAGCTCCGTTATAAAAAAGAGGTATTCCTAACCCGAGTCCTGTCAGGGCTCTCCCTCTGTTTCTCCAATCATTATAAAATTCTGTTTTTTCTTTTAGAAAATGCTTATCTATAGCTTCAGGGTGGTTTTCTTCTAATTTATACTTGTTATCTAATGAATTATAGTTTTGCTCTGTCAAGTATATGTTTAGTTTGTTACCTGCATTAATACTTAGGCCTGTTATTATCATACTCGCTCCTATCAAATTCATAATTTTTTTATCCAAGCTCATTTTAAATAGGTATTTTATTTTAAATAAAACTGTTTTGGTAGAAAAACTTTAAATACTCCTATTAAGTCTCGAGTCTTATATGCGGGGGTAGCAAAGTCTGGCCAAATGCGCAGGACTTAAGATCCTGTCCCTTAGTGGGTTCGAGGGTTCGAATCCCT
>CAZAFP010000133.1:0-2053 GCA_964484835.1 uncultured Methanosarcinales archaeon | reverse complement strand
ATAACACTAACAACAGCTATAGCTCTAATGCTTTTATTAATACTAGGACAAAAAGAAAAGTTTTATCCTGCAATGCCTTTCATAACCTTTGGTTTGTTAATAGGGTATTTATTAATCTAACAAGAAATCATCATTATCAGATTCCAATTTTTTAGACTTGGTCTTTTTAGAAGGTTCTTTTTTAGACAACACTTTAGACAAATCCTTACCAGCCTTCAAATCATAAAACTGCAAAGAACTAACTTTGATACCCCAATAAGATGCTTCTTTATTCACATCAGAAATGACCTTTTCAAAAACAGACTTCCTATCACTAATAACAACAGAGGCATTCTTATTACTGACCACGTCCTTAACAGATGACAAAACACTATTCTTGATCAAAGAAATGAAATCATCAACGTCATTAACAGCTTTCTTAGCATCAGATACTTTGTAAGAAACACTAATCATGACATTCATCTCAAAACCTTCTTTAGAAAAAACTTTTTGCTCTCCCAAATCCAAGTTTTTAAACCTCGTATCCACCAATTCATAACTTTGAATAAAAGGAAGGAACCAACGCAAACCGCCGTTTTTAGTTCTGTAATACTTACCCAGGATGAAAACAACAGCTTGTTCATAATCCTTGAGGATTCTAAAGCCAAAACTAGCATAAACCAATAAAACAACGACTATTAAGACATAAACAATCCAAATCATAACTAGTAAGAATTAACAAGGATATAAAAATATATTCTTTAAAGATGTACTTTTTTAAGAACTGATTTTATTTTATTCATGGTTTTTTGTTGTTCGTTCTTTTTGGAAATTTCTAAAAACCTTATTAGTAAGTCTTTCAATTCATCTTTTTCAAATAACATGAGTTTTCCTTCGTCTATGACAAAATATATTCTGTAATTCTCATATTTCAGTTCTTTAATTATTATATTACTAACTCTTCCAAGATATTCACCTTTATGAATATTTTCTTTTAAAGAATTAATCAAACTATAAACTTTTGTACTGTCTTTTTTAAACTTCTTATAAATATCATTTCTCAGATTCTTAGAAATTGTAATTTTAACGGTCATTCTCAATCTTTAATTTAGTCCATTCTATTGCGTCTTCTAAAGAAACATGTTCTGTTTCATCCAGATATTTTCTAACTTCATCTCTTATTACTAAATCGTTGTGCATTCTTCTAATTATATCGTCATAACTTTCTGATTTTTTGCCGTACTCTTTTAACAGATTCCTTGTTTTTTTATTTATAGATATTGTTGTGTTCATATAACGATTATAATTAAATATAATATTTATATTTTTCTATCAGAACAACTTTTTTATACTACATCGCATTTTAAACGATTTATGGTAAAGAAAGACAAAATAAATGCTATATTCACCAATCAAATAATACTGACTGAAAACAGCAACGAGGCAAGAGAACTATATAATCAATCAAGATACGGATCTTTAACAGAAGAAGGCAGGGTACAGTTAAGTCTTCATGAAGCACTATACCTAAAGGAGAAAGAAAGAATAAAAGTCATGGATGGAAGAAAAAAAGCACTCTCCAAGGAAGAATACCTTACCAAAGCAAGAAAAATAGAACCCAGTTTTTGGGTTAGGTATGTAGTATTCAGAGATATAAGGAACAGAGGATACATAATTAAAACGGCTTTGAAATTCGGAGCTGACTTTAGAGTATACGATAGAGGTGTAAAGCCAGGTGAGGACCACGCTAAGTGGGTAGTATACCCTGTACATGAAGGTTCCACCTTAACTTGGTATGAATTCGCAGCGAAGAACAGAGTAGCTCATTCTACAAAGAAAAAACTCATGCTTGGAGTCGTAGATGACGAATCCGACGTGACGTATTGGGAAGTGAAATGGACAAGACCATGAATACTGAACAAATATACAAACTAGTACAAGAAAAAGGCCCTATGATGCCTTTAGAGATAAGAAAGGAAATAGGACATGGAGATTCCATGATCATAGGGGCTCACTTATCCCAGCTAGCTAACAATAAAAAAATAAAAATAACCAATGTTAAAAAAGGAGGCAC
>CAZAFP010000132.1:0-2053 GCA_964484835.1 uncultured Methanosarcinales archaeon | reverse complement strand
TCATTCCGCTCTACATTTCATTGCTTCTTTTTTCAAAAACGCCAAATTCCCCGACCAAAAGAGAACCGTCCCCTATTTATTAGCTAGAAGACATTATTCCTTCAACAAAGTATATGCTTTTAAGTTCTTCTTTAAGAGCAATTCTTTCTTCTCTTGATTTTAATTCTCGACACAAGTTAACTGTTTTTTTATAAACATTAACACCATCTCCCAGCTCAAAGCGCACATCTTCTTCCTTTTGAATATCTAAGCGTGGGTATAGAAGAATCACCTGAGAACATAAAGATTTTTTAGAGTAGGCAAACATTTGATACATATCGCCCTGCTTAACACCATCTCTCGCATCTTCTTCTGTTATTTTGTATTTAGTGTCTATTATAACAAGTGGAGTTTCTTTTTTATTTTTAAAAATCTTTATATCCGGCAGCATTTTAAATAGTTTCTTTTCTTTCCCGTTTTTTTTCATTACTAAATGGCCAATTGAATGTTGTGCTTTTACGCTGTATTCAGTTCCAAAAAATATTTTCTTAGTTAGTTCTGTGATAAAATCTTCAAACAACTCATTCATGTCAAAGACAAATGTAAATGTATCGATGTTATTAGATCTAACTTCTAAAGAACTATTGGTTATAAATATCTTTGCTAGGTTTAACACCGGTTCGTAAAAACTGTTTAGCCTGTCTAATTTTATTTTTTGAAAATCGCTCTCGGTTATTTTTTTAAAAGTAACATTATCAAATAAAAAACTTAACTCTTGTAAAATTTTGGCATTATAACCGTTCTTGGTTATTTTTAATAAACTAACTGTAGTAAATTTAAAAATTTGATTTAATAAATTGTCTTCGCAAAATTCCTCATAACAAACATAAAATTTATTACTACTAGCAGAATTTTTCTTAATGTTTCCTGTAAAATTAATCTTTCCTTTTAAAAAATTTAGATTATCTTCTAAGTCTATATACTCCTTATTGATGTTATTTTTTATTAAACTTAGTAAATTTTGAGCAAAAAGATAAATCAACGTTTCAAAAAAATCATCATTAACTTTATTGAGTCCGGCCAACTCAGATTCTTTAATCTTTATTTTTTTGGTAAACGTCAACATAAAAAGTAAGTTTCTTATTGCTTGTCGAGAATACTCCTTGGACTCTCTTGCTTCTCGAGATAGCTTTGGAATAATTTGAAAGCTCTTATTTTTTACCTTAATTATTCCAACATAGTTTTTAGCTTTTATTGCTACAACCTTGCCCTTTTTATACTCTAAACTAATAGGCTCTACTCTCGTTTTCTTGTAAAAATTACTATTAAATTTTTCTAAAGCAAAAACATCTTTTTCACTCAAAAAAATCCCTTCTTTTTCAAGAAAGATTTTTTCATGCTCAAAGATAGTTATTTGTTTTTTATTCATATAATCGCTTTAATACACTAACAAGCTCTTCACTAGAGTACTCTTTAATTTCCACAGGAGAAAAATCTACAAAATCATCTTCTGCATTATTTCCAAACGCATCTTTTATCTCCGCATCACTCATGCAACGAACAAAGCCCTCTTCCGGATCTCTCTTATATTCTCCTAAAACATTTTCTAACTTTTCTCGATCATTATAAAAATATTCTTGTAAAAGCGGCACTATCTCATCATACCAAACGCTCTTCAACTCTTCTTTATTTTTTATTTTCATAAAATAACTGTGACCTATTTGATGATCCCTGTCTATCATTATTTTTATCTTTTTATTTAAAGTCTCCATTAGTTTAGCTAAATCTAGATCCTCTATATTATTCTCTATAAGATCTGATCTAGGCATTAATTCTTTAAAATCAAATCTTCTTCTTAGCGCCACATCTAAAAGAGCGATACTTCTATCAGCAGTGTTCATCGTTCCTATAACATAAAGATTGTTTGGTACTTTAAAAATTTGCCCGGAATAAGGAAGCGACACTTCAATTTCCTCTTCTTCTCCACCCCTTTTATTTTCTTCTATTAAAGTAATTAATTCTCCGAATATCTTAGAAATATTTCCTCTGTTTATTTCATCAATAATAAGAACAT
>CAZAFP010000131.1:0-2077 GCA_964484835.1 uncultured Methanosarcinales archaeon | reverse complement strand
TGTGGGCACGGGGATTTGAACCCCGGGCTTTCGGCTCATGAGACCGACGCTCTACCAGGCTGAGCTATGCCCACATAAATTATAAAGACTCTTCTAATTCCTGCAAAGACTTCACTTTATTACCGTAATCCCTAGTATCCCTACGATCAATAAGCAATCCAGATATACTAGCGTTTTCAGCAGATTTAATATCACTCACTATGGAATCACCAACCATTAAAACATCATCTTCACTAAGGGAATTATCACTTAATATTTTTTCATAAGACTCTTTATCGCTTTTTAACAAACCAGTCTCGTAACTTGAATAGACACCGTCGAATACATCAAAGTCTAACTTAGTCTTTAACTGCTCATAACTAAACTTATCAATATTAGCCAATACGAATAACTTATAACCCTTATCTTTTAAAGCTTTTAATACTTCGTCAACTTCATCATAAGGCTTAGCCAATATAGCATTTTTATTCCACATACCAATTAACTTTTCATAAACAAAATCAGGAATTTTATGATCTAAATCACTTACTAATTGTTCGAAAGCCTCCTGTAAAGACTCGAATTCTTTAGTCATGAAAGACTTTTCAAACTTCAATATGAAATCCCCGAACGACTCTCTTGTTCTTAAGAAATATTTCACTTGCTTACTAGGACTTGGCTTTACACCCGTTTCTACTAATGTACCCCAAACATCAAATATTATCGCTTTAACCATTCTACAAGATTAGCAAAAAAGGTCAATATATAAATTTTGCTATGGACTCTGCGGGAATCGCACCCGCGGCCTCTACCATGCCAAGGTAGCGCTCTACTACTGAGCTAAGAGCCCTTAATAATAAATCTTTTTTTTTAAGAAGAGGCAGTTCTTTTTTAAAACTTTAGCTTAGGTATTCTTCCAATTATTATTTATTTTTTTTAATACATCCTTTAAAGGTTCTTTGTGATCTTTCCAAGTCTCTAATGCTTTGTCAAAGTAAATGCCTTGTTTTTTCTTGTCCTGCTCGAAACCCAATACTGTATTCTCTGAAATCAAGTCCATGAATTTATAAAGTGTTTTTTGCAATTCTTGCTTATCCTCTTCTGTGAAAGAGTTGGATTCTACCATTGAAACATAAGAGCCGTTATTAGGCACTATCCAAGATTGTATAGCACCCACCCAGTTTTGGAATAAGCTGCTAATCCTATGACTTAAATCCCTGTGTAATTTTTGACCTATAAATCCTCTTTCCCTGATGAAGTCTTTAAAGAAAAATTCTTTGTCTAATTCTTCAAAAGAAGCTTTTATACCGTGTTCTTTTTTAATTTTTTCAAACTCCACTTCGAGTTGTTTTACGAGATCTTGATTTTCCATAGTAACCTTGATAGTTTTGTTCAGTATTTAAAATTAATTAAAAATAAAGTTTTTTATATGGCTAGTAATTACACCCTCTTTATGGATTTGTTAAAAGATTTGGATTATGATAAGAGTGTTTTAGAAACTGCTTTGAAAGTAGCTCTTCTTAACGCGGCTAAGCACAACGGAAAAGCCAATCCAGGCAGTGTTATAGGCGGCGTGTTAGGAAGCCACCCTGATGTTAAGAAAGATATGAAGAATTTATCTAAGCTCTTACAAGATTTGATTAAGAGAGTTAATGACTTACCGTTGGAAGATCAGAAGAAGTATTTATTGGAAATAGACCCTAGTGCTTTGGATAAAAAAGAAAAAGAAGTTGATTTGTTTAAGAATTTGAGTTTTGAAGAAGGTCAAGAGGTTAGGACTGCTTTCCCACCCAGTCCTGAAAAACACCCTCACATAGGGCATGTTAAGGCTTTGATGCTTAATTATTTGCTCGCCGAGGAGAAGAAAGGAGATTTTTATTTAAGGTTTGAAGATACGAATCCTAAGTTGGTTAAGGAAGAATATTACGATATAATGACTCGTTATTTTGAATGGATGGGCGTTTCTTGGAAAGAAGCCGTGTGTGCTAGTGATTATATGAGTGTTTATTATAAACACTGCGAGGAATTGATTAAGAAAGGCGAGGCTTATGCTTGTAATAGTCCCAGCGAGGATTTTAAGAATTACAGGATGAAAGGT
>CAZAFP010000130.1:0-2082 GCA_964484835.1 uncultured Methanosarcinales archaeon | reverse complement strand
TGGAATGTTAAGCGAAAAAAGAAGAATGAAAATATCCCATGACTTTTTAAGAGGTATGTGTTTTCAGATAAAAAGAAATGTGTTTATTCCGATACTTTTGAAAAAGACGGTATTATTAGGAAAGATTTGAATAACTTTATTTTAAAAGATGGTTTGTATTGGTTTGAATAAAATTTATTAATAAACGATGAGTAGCTATTCCTTATGAGGGTTTGTTTAGTTAGTATTGTTAAAAATGAAGAGCATGTTATTCAGAGAATGCTTAACAGTTTATCAAAATATGTAGACGAATTTGTAATTGTAGATACAGGCTCTACCGATAAGACCAAGGAATTATGCAGGGATTTTTTTAAGAAGAAAAAGATAAAAGGAAGTGTTTTTGAAAGGCCTTGGAAAAATTTCGGGCATAATAAAACGGAAGCTTTGGAAATTGCCAGGAGGCATAGTTCTTGTGATTATCTATTATTTATGGATGCCGACAATTATGTGGAGGGCGACTTTAAAATACCTTCTGATTTAGATAAAGACGGTTACTTGATAAAGCAAAAAATGCGAGGAGGTAATTATTTTTGGCGTACTCAAATGTTTAAGAGAGAGCTTCCTTGGAGGTACGAAGGGGTTTTGCACGAGGCTCCTGTTTTAGATAATATGGGCGAATTAGGTAGTATAGAAGGAGATTATGTTTTTACTGAAACTCATCAAGGTTCTAGGAATAAGGATCCTGTTAAGAAATATTCTAATGACGTCAAGGTTTTGAAAAAGGGCTTGGAAGAAGACCCTGATAATGCTCGTTACATGTTTTATTTAGGCCAGAGTTATATGTGTCTTAATGATTATGAAAATAGTGCTTATTGGTATTTGAAGAGTGCCCAGCATAGTCATTGGGGCGAAGAAGTGTATTATGCTACTTTTAAAGCAGGGGAGTGTTATTTGAATCTTAAAAATTATAGGGACGCTGAGAAGTATCTGTACAAGGCTTGGACTATAAGGCCTCATAGGCTTGAATCAGTTAATAAGTTAATGGAACATTATTTGAATGAAAAGCGTTATGAAGATGGTTATTTTCTTGGTAAATTATTGAATAAAATAGAATACAATGATGAAACTTTATTTGAAGAGAAAGATGTTTATGAATGGAAAATATATGACCATATGAGCTTGTTCTGTTATTATACAGACAGGTATGATGAGGCTCGTTACTATTTTGAACAAATGAGTAATGTGCCTGATGAAGAAAAAGAAAGGATAGAATTTAATAAAAAGTTTTTATATGTGAACCCCGAGTAATTCTTTAATTTGTATATACTCGTATGTATCCGCTAATTTTTCGTAAGTGTAACCATCTGCCAAATATCCTTTTTCTAGGTTCCATCCCCCTATAGATAATAAGTGTTTTTTCTTTATCAGAAGGTTTAAAGTGTCTACGTTTTGTACTTTAACAGGAATTCCATCTAGTATTTGTGGAGCCGGACCTAAATGCGAAGGTAGAGGACCTAAATGCATTATTTGGCATATAGTGAATGCCACGTTTTCTTCTGATTCTTTCAGGGGGAAATACATTTTTTCTAAATAATGAGGGAATATGACGTTATCATCATCTAAAAATAGTATGTATTCACCTCTAGCTTTTTCTAGGCAGGTTTGTCTTATAGTATTTGCATAATCGCCGTAGTGTTTGTCTAAACTATGGTATGTTAATTTAGGGTTTTTTTGGCTTTCTACGAATTCTTTTACTTTTTCTTCGTAGCCATCGGAGCATATTATGTGTTCATAGTCTTGGAATGTTTGGTATTCTACGCATTTTATGCATCTTTCTATTACATCTAAAGGTCTATTCCAAGTAGGCGTTATTATGGTTATTTTTGGCTGTTTCATTTTACTCAGAGAATTAATTATTTTTATTTAAATGTTGTTTAATAGGTTGAACATCTTCTTTATAAATTAAGCGATCGTCTAAAATTAATGCATCAATGCTATTCTCTAATAAAGTTTTTAATGCGTCTCGAGGTGTTTCTACTATGGGTTCGCCTCCAACATTTAAACTAGTATTCAACAACATAGGCACACCAGTCAAATCCCCGA
>CAZAFP010000129.1:0-2110 GCA_964484835.1 uncultured Methanosarcinales archaeon | reverse complement strand
TGAGATTTAACTATTAAATCATACAATCCAGTCTTTCTATCAGAATCAACATACATATATTATAGAAAAGGTTTTTAAATAAGTTAAGAATGCTTTTTAATTATGGGCCCTTAGCTCAGTCTGGCTAGAGCACTTGGCTCTTAACCAAGGGGTCACGAGTTCGAATCTCGTAGGGCCCATACACTTATTTCTGTTTTGATCAAACTTTACTAAAAGTTTGGTGAGCATCGAATAGTGTTTATATTATTCTAAAACTTTTTATATTAAAAAATATTCTTGGTTAAAAAGGTGATATTATGAAATTATTAAGTATAATGCTTTTAGCGACTGTTTTAGTAGTGGCAGGTTGTCAAACCGACGAGTTCGAAGAACCAGTAGAAGAAATAGAGCCTCCTGAACCCGTGGAGGAAGAGACAGAAGAAGTAATTGAAGAAGAAGTCGAAGAAACAGAGGAAGTTGTTGAAGAAACTGAAGATTCTAGAGTTATAGAAGTCGAGGGCTACGGAAGGACTTTCGAACCAGACACTATAGATGTTGAAGTTGGCGAGACTATAGAGTTCATATTTAGTAATACAGGTGGTACTCACGACTTTGTAATACCTGAATTAGGTGTCGGTACAGAAGTCATTAGTGAAGGAGAAACAGATAGTTTTACCTATACTTTTGAAGAAGCTGGAACTATTGATTTCGAGTGTAGTGTAGGAAATCATGCTGCCGAAGGCATGGTTGGAGAAATTATTGTTTCTTAAACAAAAGTTATTTTTTTAATTCTTTTAGTAAATTTTAAATACGATACTATATTTTTTATATTTATGGTTTTTAATTATTACATAAATAAGCTCAAGGATTATTCACAGCCAATAATAAGGATTAGCATGGCCCTGGTCTTTTTATATTTTGGAACTCAACAATTGCTTAATCCGCGTAACTGGATTGGTTTTCTTCCGGATTTTACATCAGCTTTACCTATAGAGCCTAATACATTGATAATAATTAATGGAATTAGCGAGATAATACTAGGGATTTTGTTAATAGCTGGTTTGTTTACAAGAATAGTGAGTTTCTTATTATTTATTCATATGATAAGTATTAGCATAAGTATCGGTTTTACAGCTACAGGAGTTAGGGATTTTGGTTTGGCTATGGCTACACTGATAGTGTTTTTGAATGGAAAAGACCAGTATTGTTTAGATAATTTTTTGTTTAAGAAATAACTATTATAGTTTTTCTTCAACTACCGGTATGTCTTTAGGCGTTCCGAAGTCTAGCCAGTAATGTTTTAATTCTTCTACGTATATGTCTTTCTCATTTACTAATTGCGTGACGGCATCTGTTAATTCGTATTCTCCTCTTTCTGATTTTTTCAGGTCTTTTAAGTATTTGTAAATGCTTTTGTCTAGTTTGTAAATAGAAGTGTTTACTAATCCCGGTCCGTAATTCTTGGGTTTTTCTATTATTTTTTTTAAGCAGCCATTCTTTTTTTCAATAACTCCGTATTTATGCGTGTCTTTTCTGTGGCATGCCAGGACAGCGTTTTCGTATTTAGAATCTATTATTTTTTTTATGTCTCTTTCTGAGAACAAGCAATCCCCTGGAAGTACTAAAAATTCGTCATCTTTTGTGAATTCTTCTGCATATTTTAAAGCGTCTCCCGTACCCAACGGTATTGGTTGGTTTAATAATTGGGCTTTAAATCCATATTTTTCAAAGAATTCTTCGTATTTTTCTTTTTTGTCGCTGTAAACTATTCCTATTTCAGTAATACCTGCTGTTTTTAGTTTTTTTAGCATGTAATATAAGAAAGGGTTGCCATTAACGTTTATTAAAGGCTTAGGTTTGTTTTTTGTGTATGGCATCATTCTCTTGCCATATCCCGCTGCTAGTATTACCGCTTTCATTTTTTTTAGGACGCCACGACCCGGATTCCGTGAGTTATACGAACGGTGCCAGCAATTATGTTGCTGAGCATGTTCAAATCCGACTCTTTTAAGTTTTTTGAACGCCACGACCCGGATTTGAACCGGGAATCCCAGATGGGACAAGCTTTCCAGGCTTGCGCAATACCAGATTATGCGATCGTGGCAAACATTTTTTTGCTTTAGATCGCGAC
>CAZAFP010000128.1:0-2182 GCA_964484835.1 uncultured Methanosarcinales archaeon | reverse complement strand
ATACTTATAATTTAGATTATATTACAAGTTTAGGGGATAAAGCATATCAATTTCATTTAACAAAGGAACTTGTAGAGTTATATCAGGAAACAGAATTTGATATTCCTGAAATATGGTTATCAATATTAAACAATCCCGATGTATATTTAACTGATGAGGATGAAGAAGATGATGACTTAGAAATAGACAGGGATAAAGAAAAGGATATAGAAGAAGTAGAAGACGACAAATTGTAGAAAATTAAAAGGGGTGTAGTAATGGGTTTTCTTAAGCAATTGAGAGAGTATGCTAAAAATGAAGTGACTGGACAGAATGATATAGAGTATATTGATCCCACTAAAATTGAATCTACAACTAAAACTTACAAGTTAGCTGAAAAACTCTCCGGAAATCGAAGTGATTTACTCGATTTTCTTAAAAAGAGAATTGGAAAATTAAGAAATAAAGTTAGAGGTTTACAATTTGGAGAGGTTAATTATGAAGAAGGTGAATATGTTTTAGAAACTAACACCTTTAGAGTTAATTATATTGAGGGTGCTGATAACCAACAAATACCAAAAAAGAACTTTGAAACTTATCTTAAAGATCTTATAGATAAAGAAAACATTACCCTCACACAAGAACTAAATAAAAATGTCTGGACAAAAAAATATAACAATTGGGCAGGTACTGATAAATTATACTGTTCATTAACCGTTAGAAAAGAAAAGGATATAGGAGATGTAGTACATAATGTTCTTTGGACTTTTCTAATAAAATTAAGAATTATACTTACCGATAAAGAATTAGATTTTTTAAAGACAAATCTTCCTGATGAAGAACATGGTTCCCAATTAATGAAAAGCATGGTTCACTCCATGGTTTCAGAATTTTGGGATAAAAAAGGTGGTGGAATACCACCTATTTTTGATTTAGATTACTCCGTAAATCATAAACCTTATGAAAAAGCAGGAGTAATAAAACTCCAAAACGGAGATATAGCTTATATACCTGGAGTAGCTTCTTCCTACGATAAAAGAAAGGAATTTTTTGAAGAAACAGCTAGATTAGGAAGATTCCCTGACTCCTTTACAATCATGCTAGACCCAGAAGACGAAGTAATTGTTAGAACAAATAGCAATAGAGAATTAACTTACTTTGATTTTTCCAATAGTATGAACCTTACTGCGGAAGATAAAAAGAGTGTACTTGAACAAGAGTTAGGAAAAGCTATAACTAACCCTCAAAGTTCGTCTTCTGTTTTCCATATATGGAATCAATTTCCCTATATTTCTCCAGAATCAAAGAAATTTGAAGATCAACATAGACATACTCGAATTTGTGATTTATATAGAAGTCACAAGGAAGAGTTGATGACCTTCCTTAGAGATGTAAATGACTCTATAAATAATAGGTATAAGGATTCCAAAAAAATAAGTGTAGTTAAATATATACAAGCTAAAGGTAGATTTTTAGCAATTTTTGAAAATATTGAGAACTACAACGATATTAAAGAAGAAGTCGAAACAAAAAGAGAAAACTTTAATAAAGTTAAAGCTGCAGATGTCCATAATCTTCCGATGATGAGAGAAGATTTAGTATTATTCCCTCATCAAGCTGAATCCTTAGCAAAACTTGCACAAGCTGGTGATTCTGCTATAATGGATGTACAAACAGGAGGCGGTAAAACTCTACAGATAATTTTTGATATACTACATTTGTTATCAAAAGAAAAAATTAAAAAACCACTTGTAATTGTTCCAAATCATTTAGTCCCACAATGGTTAGGAGAAGTACTATTCTTTACAGAAGGAAAAGTAAATCCTTTTGCCATTACTACCGAAACAATTCCTACTTGGAATAGTGGAGGAGTTGACAATATTACACAAATGGTGTCTCAAGCTCCTCCAAACACTATCTTCATAACAGCTTATAGTTTTATAATAACTGATTCACATAAGAATGAATATGGAGGAGGAAAGAAGTTCCCAAAAGTCGATTGGATTAAAAAGACTTTAGGTGTTGATTATGTTGCTTTAGATGAATCTCAAAAAATAAAAAATGAAGGTACAAGTACTCATCAAGCAGCAATAAAATTTAGTGATGTTCCTTATAAAAGAATTGCAACAGGAACTTTAGCACCAAATACTCCAGAAGATATAGTAGGACAAGTAGCTTTTCTTAATCCTAGACTATTAGGTAA
>CAZAFP010000127.1:0-2183 GCA_964484835.1 uncultured Methanosarcinales archaeon | reverse complement strand
GCGCAATACCAGATTATGCGATCGTGGCAAACATTTTTTTGCTTTAGATCGCGACCAAAAATCGTCTTTTTGATTTTTCAGTATGCGATCGTGGCAAATATTACTTATTTCAACTGAAAATCTGATTCACTTTTAAATGTTTTCTGTAATTTGTTTGTTAAACAATTCCACAAAGACCGAAAACTTATTTTTACCACTTCTAAGTAATAAATTAACGAAACATTTATATAGTAGTTTTGACATACAACATAATAACGAGGTGGAACTACCATGTCAGAAAAACCCAAAAATGTCGGTAAACAAACAATAGATCAACTAGCTAAAAAATACGAAGAAGAAAATAAAAAAATAAACAACACAGGCCTGGAAATAGCACAACAAATAGGTAATATAGCAGGAGAAATCAAAAAATCAGGCAAATTCGACCCTAAAAAAATTCAAGAATACACAGGAAAAATAAAAGACCACGTAGTTAAAACCTACGGATTAAAAAGTGAAGACGATAACTACTGGTTAGAAAAAGGTATCGGATTTAATGAAAGTATGGTGCTAAAAAATATTTTAGAAGGACAAGTCGAAGGAATAAAAACAGGAAAAACCATAGGAAACATCGTCTCAGACGAATCATTCCAACAAGGACAAAATGATTTTAAAAGCTACAAGATACAAAGTAGTGTCAATCCAGAAGATGTTTATAAACCAGAAGTGTTTAAAGAATTAGGTCTGAACAATGTAGATCCTAACAAAGCACCAGAAGTAATAGGAATTACAGATATGGCTAATTTTGCATATATTAAACAACAAGGAGAAGATATGAGCCAAATAGAAAAAAGTCTGCTAAACCAACCACAAACGAGATTGGCCTTGAAAGATAGCTACGTATCTAAAAACTTAAAACAAAAAGGTAAATAAAGACCTTATTTTTTATTTTTTTATTAAAATATTTTTTTTGAAAAACTTATATAACATTAATAATTACCACAGTATTTATGAGAGAATTTGTTTATTTTTCAAAGAGAGCAGTAACAACAGGTAATTTTAAAGATTTAATGCAAGCAGGCAGGATGGATATCGTCAGCCACATTGTTATAATGAGCTTTTTCTTGAGCAATGCTCAAAGGACTAATGTTAAGCTTAACTTGTTTTTTTACGGACCCCCTAATCCTCCGAAGCATTTGGAAATTATTAGTGGGGAGAACGGTTTGGATGCGAGTATTAGCAAGAAAGACATCATCGGTCTGATTAAAAGGATGCTTTACAAAGCAGGAAAAGAAAGGAAAGAAGTTTTCCCAGGTTGTTTCGTCTCGAGCAGGACTCTTCCAGAGTACGTCTCCGAGTTAGAGGAAGAAGGAAAAGAGATGTTTTTATTAGAAGGAAATGGAGAAGATATTAGAAATGTTGAGATAGTTAAAGATCCTGTTTTCTTCCTAGGAGACCATGAAGGCTTTCCCAAGCTTGAAAAGAAGAAGATTAAAAAGTCTGCTGAAAAAATAACAGTAGGGCCAAACACATATTTTGCTAGTCAAACAATGTCCATATTACAGAATGAGTTAGACAGGAGAAGAATAGTTTAATGCACGTGTAAAGCGAATTCTAGTAGTAAAACCAGTAATATTCCTGCTATGAAAGAGAATATCGTGCTGTGATTGGATATTTTGTGGCTTACTGCTGGTATTAACTCGTCTACCGACATGTATATTATCACTCCTGCTGCTATTGATAGTATAAATCCTAGTATTGATTCAGATATGTTTACGAATATGAAGTACGATATTAAAAACCCTAGTATTAAAGGTATTGCAGTAGCCACTCCCATTCCCAGTGCTTTTATTCTTGATCCTGTTAATTTATAAAAAGGAGCACTTATTATTATTCCTTCTGGAAGGTTGTGTGCTATTAGCCCTATTGCTATCGCGAATGTTAAGCTAGTTCCTACCGCTAAGCCTGATGCTAGCATTATCCCCATAGGAAATGCGTGTAGTACCACTCCCCAGAATATTAACCAAGCGCTTTTCTTTAATTCCTTGTCTTTTCCTTCTAAGCGAGGGTGCATGTGCGGTATTAAATAATGAAATATTAAAGCCCCTAATACTATTCCTAGCATTGTTAACGGCAATCCCGCGTGTTCTATTCCTTCAGGTATTAGTTCGAAGTATGCTATTGCCAGTAATACTGCTGCTCCG
>CAZAFP010000126.1:0-2185 GCA_964484835.1 uncultured Methanosarcinales archaeon | reverse complement strand
ATTAAAGAGTTTTTAGATGATTTGAAAGAAAAACATACTTTAACAATAGCAACTACTCTGAGGAAAGATATTGTTGTGGAAGTTTTGAAAAATCTTGATTTAATAAATTATTTTGATTACGTCGCAGGAAATAATCCAGAACTCAGTTATGATAAACAAGACTTGGTTGATGAAGTTATAAGAGAAAAAGGAAACTTAGATTTTATGGTTGGGGATAAAAGTGATGACATAGATGCTGGACAAAAAAGAGGAGCGAAAGGAATCTTGGTGAGTTGGGGAAGTCATAAGAATTACGACAAGGCAGACTATGTTGTTGAAAACGTTAAAGAATTGGAAAAAATCATATCAAAACCCTTATAAAACCCTTTGAGTTTCTTTTTATTATGGATTACGAGGCTATGCTTAAGAAGGCAAGGGAAGATCTGCCTGCTCCTGAAAAAGGAGAGGAACGTTTTAAGATACCTAAGGTTAAAGGACAGGTAGAAGGTAGCAAGACTATAGTTAGTAATTTTAATCAAATAGCTGACAGCCTCGGAAGGAAGCCTCAACATTTGTTAAAGTATGTTCTTAAAGAGCTGGCAACTCCTGGCAGCTTTAGAAAAACCGCAGTCATATTCGGTTCTAAGCTTTCAGCTAGCCGTATTAATGAGAAGATTCAGCAGTATGCCGACGAGTTTGTTTTTTGCAAAGAGTGTGGAAAAGCCGATACTAAGATGACTAAAGAAGGCGAGGTTTATTATATGAAGTGTCAGGTTTGTGGCGCGAGGTATAGTTTCCACAGTAAGATTTAGTAACATGGTTGAAAGAATTATTTCTACGGATACGAATGATTATTCTAAGAATAAAGAGTATAAGTTTGATTGGGTGGGTAATAAAAGTATTTTTTCTAAGATAGATAAAAAACATGTTTTGGTTGGCAGCTTGGCTGTTCTGGTGACTTTTTTAAGTCTTAGAGAGTGTAGTCGTCAAAGAGAGCTTGTTGAGGATGCTTCCAATCGAAATTCTTTACTCGAAGATAATGTCGAATTATATTTTAAAAATAAAGAGTTGGCGCCCGCGGATGGTTCTATGACTTATACAAGACTTAATTACGATTCTCTTAAATACAATTTTGATTAATTACAACAAAATTTAAATAATAATATGTATTAACTTTTCATATGAAAAGCGATAACATATTAAGTTGTTGTTTGGAAAAAGGTATGACTGAAGAAGAAAGTTATGAAGCTTACAAAGTATTCTTTAGAACATTCAATTCAGAAATAAGAATAAAGATAATGAACGCTTTAAGAGAAAAAAAGTTGAATGTGCAAGAAATAAGTGAAAAAACAAAAATAGAACAAACAACAATATCTCATAATCTTAGAAGGCTTAATCACTGTGGATTTGTAGAAAAAGAAATCAAAGGAAAATACCGCTACTATTCTTTAAACAAAAAAACAATAGAGCCAATACTAAACAGTATAAATAAACACATGAGCAATCATTGTATACACATCGTCAGAGGAGAAAGATGAAGTACAACATAAAAGGAATGCACTGCGCAAGCTGTGCTAGGAATATTGAAAAAGAAGTAAGCAAGTTAGAAGGAGTTAAGAATCCTAATGTGAACTTAAACACAGGTAAACTAACCTTTGAAGGAGAAGGTAATGAAGAAGAACTGGCTGAAGCAGTAAGCAAAGCAGGAGATTACGAGTTAGAAAGACAAGAAAAAACACTTACATATGAAGTAAGAGGAATGCACTGCGCAAGCTGCACGAAGAACGTAGAGAAAGAAGTTAAAAGAATAAAAGGTGTGAAAGACGCAAATGCTAATTTGAACCTAGGAAAACTAATAGTAAAAGGCAATCCAGACGTAGAGGAATTAAGCAAGGCTGTGAAAAAAGCAGGGGATTATAAGTTAAAAAACGAAGAAAGCAAAGGAGAAAAAACCGTAACTCTTGTAGTCCAAGGAATGGACAACCCTCATTGTTCTATGACGATAAGTAACGCTTTGAAAAGAAATAAAGTTACCAATTTCAAATTAAATACTAACACTCAGAAAGCAAAGATAACAAGTAAAAAAACAACTAACGAGTTAAAGAAAATAATAGAAGACGTAGGATATAAAGCTGAGGAAAGAGACAGTAGCGAGGAAGCAGAAGAAAGAGAATTGAATGAGAGCTGGCACAGAATGATCTGGTCA
>CAZAFP010000125.1:0-2193 GCA_964484835.1 uncultured Methanosarcinales archaeon | reverse complement strand
TTAGTCTCAATAGCAATTATAGCTTTAGCATTAGTTTTAAATTCTAAATGTTCCACATCGCTAGGAATACTATACGCGCCGCTTCCGAATTTAGTACAATCAATCTCTAACTTCTCACCTGTAGATGCGTCTTTATCAACGACAGTCAATTCTCCTGCGACACTGCCTCCATGTTCATCCGCGATGAAACCCATCTGTTCACGATTAACACCGAACATGGCTTCCAAATCATCCATTACACTATCCGACTCTGTTTGTTCTTTAAAACGAGCCTCGGACCAGTTTTTACTAACATAATATGCTTCTCTCTTAGTAGCAATATCTTCCGTCTCCACCAGGCTTTTAGAAAGCGTCATAACCCTTAAGGTTTGAGCGAATGTCTTTACAGTGTTGGCTGTCAAAGTCCTCGTTTTTATTTTACCTTTCAAATCAAAGAATCCGTCTTTCTCGTTATAGGTAACGTTAGATAAGCTCCTGACAGGAGTTGTTAACTCAGCTTTTTCCAACTCCTTAATATTATTATATAATCTTTCAGCAGTCTTTTTTATTTCTTCTAAAGTATTATTCATCGCCATCTTCTTTACCTATTTTGGACAATTCCTCATCATACTCTGTATTCTTATTAGGGTCGAAGTCTAATTTTTCAACTTCGCCTCTTTGTTTCTCAAGCATAATACTAAGGTTCTTACTTAATTTTTCCTTCTCGTCTTTTTTATCTAATAACTCGCTAAGAGCTTCAGTTATGTGCGGGATGTAAGTTTCTATATAACTTCTCTTTTTCAGCTCAGCACCGACTTTCTTCTTTTTATTTATGTACTTGCCCAAGTCCCTTCCGAGTTCTTGTATTGCTAGTTTTATCTCTTTTATAATTTCAGGATAATGAGCGAGTGCTTCTTTAGCTTCGCTGGTGAAAGGAACCCAAACACTAGCTATGTGAAGTACTAAAACCACTGGTCCTTGCGGCATTCCCCCATTGCTTTGTTGTAAGCCATAAGATTTCCAACCAGTCTTAATAACGGCGTCTGTAAAACCACAACCTCCTTGTTGATACAAGAGAGGGACGCGATTTGCAAACCTCATTAATTCAATACTTCCTTCTTTTTCAATCATACCGCCGTATGCCAGGCTGGCTTCAACTAAGAAAGGATTTCCCCTATAAACATTAGGGGTTCTGCTTACAGTTGTGTAGAACTCGGCATTAACCTCTTTTTTCAAGCCTTTTTCTAACAAGTCTTCTCCTATCGGAACGATACAATCCGTCGGAGGCATCATTATCTTAGTATCTCTAATGCCTTTTATCAGATTCTCAGCCATCTCCCTATTAACCTTCTTAGGCTTGGTATTGCTTAATAAGCCTGCATTTTCTAAAATCTCTTCAGCTGTTTTATTACCTACTTTAGAAAAATCTTCTTTTAAGAATTGTTTAATTGTCTTAGTGGATGTTTTTTCTAACATCTTCATTAACATACCAAGTTCTACTCCATAAGGATGTGGTTTAATCTCATTAGGAAGTACTGGTTTTTCATCAGTAACACGAACCAGCATTAACTGATCTCCTTTAGGGGGTTGATAAATAATAGTAATATGAGGATTTATGATTGCGGTTTGTTTCAAATATTCATCCACGCTTTGCTTGCCTTTAAAATAAGTAGCTTCTAAATCTAATTCGACACGGGTTCCTTGTTCTTTATACCATTCTTTCTGTTCAGACTTCACAATCTCCGGATTGTTAGTATCTGTATTAATCTTAACCTCTACATAATCAGCAGGTTCGTCTTTGTTAATCTTACTAGTAATCCTAGTGGCTTTGCCAGTGGTTAATTGAGCATACATAACAGCCGCGCTTATACCAATACCTTGCTGACCACGCTGCATTTTTAGCTTGTGGAACTTACTACCGTAGAGAAGCTTAGCAAATATTTTAGGTATTTGTTCTTTAACAATCCCGGGTCCGTTATCTTCTATAATAACTCTATACTTGTCTTTTCCCATCTCCATAATTTCAATAATTATCTCAGGGAGTATGTCTGATTCTTCACAAGCATCGATGCTATTATCCACTGCTTCTTTTATCGTAGTGAGCAATGCTTTTCTTTTATTATCAAAACCTAATAAGTGACGGTTTCTTTCGAAGAATTCGGCAATACTAATATCTCTTTGACTTTTTGCAAGTTCATGAGCTTTGTATTGTTT
>CAZAFP010000124.1:0-2233 GCA_964484835.1 uncultured Methanosarcinales archaeon | reverse complement strand
ATGAGAGTCATGTCGGTAACGCTCCGACTTAAACCAACTTGGAAGGATGGCGCCTCACTTTTCGGCCAATGACTCGTTAGACAATATATAAGTACCAATTGTCTATTGATTTTCTACATTTATCATTTATTTTAAACTTAAATTTTTGGTAATCATAATTTAAAGTTTTTAAAAACCTTTTTATTCCTCCGTGAACAAGATATTCTTTATTGTTATTATCAATAATTTTCCATTTTAATGCTTGGCTATTATTTCCACCTAGTGCCTTTGATGATATTTTTTGTCTAACTTCAGGGCGTTTAGCCGGGTTACTGTCTCCTTTTAAAGACTGATGAGTAATTTTACAACGCTTTGATGCTGCCGCTTTTTGTTGCTCGTTCCATCTATTTCCAAAATTAGGATTATTTTCGCCTTTATATTTATCGCTAAATAATTTTCGTATTTCGTCTTGTCGCGGATTATTTGTCCATGTATCTCCCCACTGCCCGCCTATACAAATATTATACCCATCTTCTTTATACAAAGTTTTTTTCGTTTTTATCCAAAAAATTTCTTGTTGTAATAATTTTTCTTTTGTTGAGCACTCTTCTAAAATAATTTTTTTAAAATTCTCTTTTCCATATTTTTCTATAGCTTTTTTTAAAAGAACCCCCGACCCTAAATAGTTTGGGTTATCTTGAGGATTAAACTTAGAACATCCTATATAACTTTTATTATTTATTAAATTTATGGTTTGATAAATATACATAACATTACATTTGCAGAATTATACTTCGCGTTTATTGTATACATTGTTTCCTTCTTTTTTATAGATTATTTTTTTCTGTTTATCTTGATATTCTTTTTCATGCTCATTGCAGAGTGTCCTAAACCAACCGTCTTTCCTAAGATGACCGTTTCTTCCGCATCTTTCACAAACAGAATAAGATAATTTTTCATATATATTTATTATCTCATCTTGTTCATTTGTTGCCGAAGATACATAAAACCTTAATCCGCCAAATTTTTCTTTGACTTGTGTTACCTTTCCATTAAAATTAAGATTTTTAAGTTTTTTGCAAAGTTCATTAAGCAATGGAATCCAACCATCATCTGTCTCAATTCCATAAAAAAGCTCATCAAACCACGGACTATAAGTTTTAAGTAAATTCTTTTTAGAATCTGAAGAATGTTTCAAAACAAAATTCAATCTACTCTTCATAACTGCTTTTCCTTTTATAATATAATACAAAAAGGTCTGTTGTCGTAAGACCCACTTCATCTCTAGAAAAAACTCCAATTATTTTTTGTTTAAAGTCTGAAAGAAAAACAAAACAGACTATTGCCACCTCCAGGAATCGAACCTGGGACGCTTGATACTTCACACCAACGCTCTACCTGCTGAGCTAAAGTGACTATGTGGACTGTATGAGAATTGAACTCATCTGAATTTCAGTTTGCAAAACTGACGACCACCCCTTGCAGTCCCACAGCCCTAAATTTGAATCCAGAAGGATTCGAGCCTTCTATGTGTCCCCATCTGGTAACGTTCCAGATTCAAAATCTTAAAAGGATTTTGCTTCACTTTAAAGCTTTGGGGGACTATTTTTGTAAAACCTGTAAATATAAATAGCTATGCGCCCTATCCCGGAATTGAACCGAGGAAAACTGATCGACAGTCAGCTATGATAACCACTTCATCAATAGGGCTTTAATAGTCTTAAATAAACTTAATCACACGTTGAGGGCCTCTGTGATATTTATCCCTCCGCTTCTACGCTCAGAATACTATACAATTCTTATATCTTTATCAGAGGGTCGCGACTCCCTCGTTTAAAATATAATAATCTTAAAGTCTCTGTATTTATTTAAGACATGCTCCGTCGGGAGGGTACGATCCTCCAACCTCGAAATTAACAGTTTCTTGCGCTACCAATTGCGCCACGACGGAATATTTAAACAACTCATTTTGTTCTATTAGCACGAGAGGGATTTGAACCCTCACGGACACAAGGTCCAAGGGATTTTAAGTCCCTTATGTCTACCAAATTCCATCATCGTGCCATTTTAAGTTTCTCTAAGAAACTAAGAAAGTAAATTGCAATATTGCGGACAACTTACTTTCAGTAAACACAGTGCCGAGGACAGAAAACCTCACACATTAGTTTTAATTCTGTTTTATTAGCGCACCTCCGAGTTGAACGGATTATAGTTGAGATATGAACCCAATAAGGCCACCCTGCCTCTTTAATAT
>CAZAFP010000123.1:0-2250 GCA_964484835.1 uncultured Methanosarcinales archaeon | reverse complement strand
AGTAATTGTAATGGTTGGATTGAGAAAGATAAGGTAAAGGTTTATGGCGAGTTTAAAGGTTTGTATGATGTTTTGGTTCTTGGTTTTTAAATTAAAAAAAAAAAAAAATTAAAAGAAAAAAATTTTTGTTTATTCTTTCTTTTGTATGTCTACTACTTTTAGTTTGAAGTGTAGGTCTTTCCCTGCGAGTGGTGGATTCATGTCTATTGTTACTTCTGAATCTCCTACTTCTGTTACTGTAGCTGGGAATTCTTGTCCTGTTGGTGCTTTTACTGCTAAGACCATTCCTGGTTTGACATCTACGTCTTGTGGCATTTGGTCTTTTGGGATTTTTTGGACGAAATCTTCTTTTCTGTCTCCGTAGGCATCGTCTTTTTTAACTTCTATTTCTTTTTCTTCTCCTTTTTCCATGCCTTGTACTGCTTCGTCGAATCCTTTGATTATGTTTCCTGCTCCTACTTCGAATTCTAAGGGCTGGCCTTGTTTTTCGCTACTGTCGAAGACTGTTCCATCAGCTAGTTTTCCTGTATATTCAACTTTTATAACATCATTTTTTTCAACTTTCAAAAATATCACCTGTAGGTATGGTAAAGGGTTTTATTATAAAAGTGTATCCCTAATTATTGTTTTTATAAAACAAAAAAGGTTATATACTACTGTCTAGTCACTATTTTTTTATGAATAGTGATTTGGTCGAGTTGGTAAGGAATAAAATAGGCGAGGATAAAGCCAGAAATATTACTAATTTGATTAATAATACTACGTTTATAGATAGGAGTGTCTCTGAAAATTGGGGCGTTATTAGTTTAAGAGAGACTTATTTAGGTAATGATTATGTTTTCAGGATAAATTATGACTTGGTACAAAGAGATGTTTTGGAAGATAAACATTATTTAGTCATTGATAAATTTAAAAGCTTAGTAGGTGAGTCTAAAGATATTGTTAGAAATTCTAAGAGTCTTGATGAAGATTATCAAACTTCTCCTTAGCTTTTTCTTCTTTGAAGAATACTTCGTGACTTGCTCTTTTGTCAAACAAGGCTTTTGCTATCTCCACTAACTGATTTTGACTTTCTAAGAGTCTTTTGTCTTGTACTATTAACCTGGCATCTTCTATGCTTTGTCTCATAGCATGCACATGCTTTTTCCTAGCTTTAACCTCGGCTTCTTTTTCTTCTTCTTCAGTTAAGGTTATTTCTACCCATTTCGGGTATACGCTTTTATCGCTTGTCTTTGGGAAGTTTTTTGAAAATGCCATTGGTTCTTTAGTAAGGTATTTTTGTTTATAAATTTTGAGTTTGTTTTTTTCAAAGATCTTTCTCTTTGCTTTTTATAGCGCTCGGACTTCCTCCGCCGTGCCAAGTAAATCTGGGTCTTATCCTTATAGGGTACATTCTTTCGTTAGTATCGTCGAAGACTATCGCGCTTCCTTTTTCCCTGGGGAGGTTATCGAGTTCTTCTACTAAGCCTTTTCTCATATAGCTTTGCATAAGTGTTCCTAGCGCATCCGTGTCTAGCTTCGCAGTAATCCTATGAGCTATGACTGTGTCTGATTGGGTCATGACGTCCGTATGTATCTTACCTGGTTGTTGACTCGCTAGGATGAGGCTTATTCCTGGTTGTCTTCCCTCTCTTAATATCGTAACGAGAGGATCAGTGGCTAGTGTTTCTCCCTCATTTGGTAAAAATTCGTGAGCTTCGTCTATTACGACCCAGACTAATGGCTCTTCTTGTTTTACTTCGTCGTCGCTGAATGGATTTACGCTTTTGTGTACTTCTTTGAATTCTTCTTCTTTACGGCTGGACATTCTTTGAACGAACAGTTTCTGGCATACCAGTCCTACGACTAAGTTTTTTATGTTCCAACCACCAGGCATGGTTGCGTAGCAACTTATGTCTAAGACTCCTACTTGTCCTGCTTTTATCAAGCTCGATATCTTGGTGGCGTCTTTGTCGAATACACCCCATGATTTTGCGTTTAGGAAGAGGTTTTTGGCTGCGTTTATAACGTGTTTTTCGGCTTCTTGTTTTTCTAACAATTTGAGGATGTCGTCTATATCATAGTCTTTTTCTTCTTCTTGCAAGTCATGGATTGTTTTTTCTATTATTACACCGAGTGCGTCTTCGCTTTTTACGTTGAATGTCGTATTCCAGTCTTGTCCTGATAACTCCGAGGGTTTTATTGCGAATGGATAGTCTGTGGGGACTCCTTCTTCTTTGAACTTTTTGAAATAACCATGTGGCGTGAATA
>CAZAFP010000122.1:0-2253 GCA_964484835.1 uncultured Methanosarcinales archaeon | reverse complement strand
TTATAATTAGCGTAGGAGGTGATCATGTATGGATTTTAAAGATTTTAAAGATTTAATAAGAAAGATATCTTTATTGCCTTGTAAAAACGTTAGATGTGATAGGGAAGGAGAGCACGATTTTAAAAGTGTGGATGTCGAATCAGAATTGTTAAAAAATAAAGAAGACGGTCCTTTATTATTCAGGATTGTAATTAGAGGGGATAAATTCATCGCTGGTTTGGACTTACCAGGTAGGGATTTGAGTAAAAGGCAATACCGCGTTTTCAACCATCCTAATAACGTTAAAGGCGCAATTGCAGCTGCAGCTTTATACTTTGCAGAAGCAGAAACTCCTTTTTTAGATCCTCTTGGCTTATCAGGAACTACGGCTATAGAGATGGCTTTAAAAAAAACGGGCTTAAGCGTTAATTATTATTCTAAAGACTTCGATTTTTTCAAATTAGACTCTTTTAACAAACATAAAGATGTTCTGGAAGAAGTAGATTCCTTAAAAAAATCAGTGGAGAATATATATAGTTTCGACCCTAAATTCAGAAACTTAAGTGCTCAGAAAAAAAACGCCAAGATAGCTGGTGTGGAGAAGGATCTTGAATTTTCAAGATGCGACTTATCCTATTTAGATATAAAATTAGAATCTTTAAACACGATTTTAACTCTTCCTATGGAGCCCAGTAAGAACTTGTCAGAATCCAGGGCAATTGAGTTTAACAATATTTTGTACAAACAAAGCCGTTTGCTATTAAAAAGAGATGATGGTTTAACGCTCATAACCCGAAAGCCTGATTTTATAAAAAGCACGATGAAGGGATTCGAAGTAATGAAAGAACATTGTGTTTTTCAAGGAAAAACGAAATATTTTTTCTTAAAACTAAGGAGGTCGGAAAAATGAGATGTGAACTCTGTGGGAAAGAAACAAAGTTAGTAGATGCAATGATCGAAGGTTCTGAAGTTAAAGCATGTCCTAACTGTGCAAGTTTTGGAAAGGTCTTGAAAAAGCCTAAGAGGAGAGAAGCCTTCACCACGCAAAAAAAGGAGAAAGTACAAGTTATTAAAGAAGGATTTGGGAACTTAATAAAAAAATCCAGAGAGGACAAAGGGTTATCTCAGGAAGAACTAGCAGTTAAGATAGGTGAGAAAGAAAGCCAGGTTAAAAAATTAGAAAATGAATACCAGGAGCCTAGTATTTCTATAGCTAAGAGACTAGAAAAAGAACTTGAGGTTAAATTAATAGAAGAACTCCAAGAAGATACGGACTCTTTCAAGTCGAAAAAACCAAGTGGTCCTATGACCCTTGGGGATTTGATTAAAAAGAAATAAAAAAATTAATTGTTTTATTTTTTATTGATTATTCTTCGTCTTCAGGATTATAGCTTGGAACTGCACTCTTGCTAATAAGCATGATATCTCCTATGCTTTTAACTAATTGGTGAGGTACTATGACTCCTTTAGCGCTTCCCAATACTTTGTTTAAAAAGCTGTTTTTTGTAGCTCTTACTTTCCAACCGAAAATCTTAGTATTTGTAACGATTACTTCTTCAATATCTCCGAAATAATCTCCTGTATCTGTGAATACTCTCATGTCGTAAGTCTCGGTAACTTTTTTCATCTTTAACATTATAAACCACCCGTATAAACTTTATACTTTTTATAGATATAGATTGAGTATTTAAAGGTTTTGTTAAAAACCTTGTTTTTCCAAAAAGTTTAAATACTGTTTATCGTATTTTATTTATTTATAAGTTTAGAGGTGTATGATAATGGGCGTTGATGCTGTAATATTAGGAATTGTATTAGGTACTTTAGCAGCGATTGTGTATAGTTTAAGAGTTCTTGTTCTGCTTGAGAGAAGAATTGCAAGGATAGACACACACATTGAAGCTTTAGTTTATGAAGTACTTAAAAAGGAAGATCAGATTTACGACGAGGAGAAGAAAATAGAATCTATGCTAGGCTCCAAGAAGAGTTCTGCTAAAAAATCTACTAAGAAAAAATCTTCTAAAAAGAAAAAGTAAATAAATAATTATTTTTTTTGTATTTTTTTATGATAACAGGAGTTTCTTTAAGTCACGGTGCGCAGTATTATTTTAGAGTTCATAAAAAGAAATTAGCCGTTCACTGCAAGGATGGTTTTGAAAATTTTTGGAATTTCATATCGAGTGTTTTAAAAGACTGTCCTGATCATTATTTTGTCGATGGTCCTAGGAGTAGTGTTTTAAAATTCGGATTAGATGTTCCTTTAGAAAAAGTAGAGCA
>CAZAFP010000121.1:0-2318 GCA_964484835.1 uncultured Methanosarcinales archaeon | reverse complement strand
ACTAGGTCTGGTGAAGGAGGAGCTAAGAAAAGATACGCAGGGATGTTAGGAAGTGGTAAGATAGAGTTTACAGGTTTAGAATTTGTGAGAAGAGACTGGACAGAATTGAGTAAAAAATTCCAGATGGAGTTATTAAATAAAGTGTTCAGAGAAGAAAAAATTGACGTTTTTATTAAAGATTTTGTAAAAAATGTTAAGGACGGTAAGTATGATGATTTGTTGATTTATAAAAAAGCTATTAGGAAAAACTTATCAGAGTACACTAAAACAACACCTCCTCATGTTAAGGCAGCTAGGAAATTAGATAAGTTAGAAAGTAATATCATCAGTTACGTGATTACAGAGGAAGGTCCGGAGCCCGTTGAGAAGTTAAGCAGTAATATAGATTATGAGCATTACATAGATAAACAAATAAAACCTATAGCTGAGAGTGTTTTATATCTTTATGATATGAAATTTGAAGATTTGGAGAAATCCAGACAGACTAACCTGTCAGGATTTTAAAGTATTCTTATGTAAGCACCGTCTTGAATTATCATCTTGTCTTTTTCCAATTCATCTAATAGATTCAAAACTTCTGACTCGCTAAAGCCTTCTTCTTCAGCGATCAATATTATTTGTTCTTTTAAGCTAGGTTTTATGTCCCTGATTAGATTATAAAATTTTATTTTATTGTCTGTTTGATTTTCCTGCATAAGCCTAGAAGCCATATTTCTTTGTATTTTCAAAAGCTCCTCGAAATCTTCAGACATAACGTTATAGTAATTAGTATATTAATATAAATATTACGTCTTTATTTTCTTTATTTTTTTATTTAAGAAATACTCCAGACAATCAGAACCGTCAAAATAGGCCTTTCTTCGAAGATAGCCTTTTCCAAATTCTAAAACGAAAGATTCGTTATCGATTTTTTCTCCACAAACAGGACAGTTTTTATCCTTGAGTCTTAACTCATCAAGTCTTTTGCTTATTAATTTTTGTAAGTTACCACTATCCAAATCCCTTTTTAGATTGGTAAGATCTTCTTCGTTTAGTTGTTGTATTAAATGCTTAAGTTTGTTCATTTTTCAAATAAACACCTTGATTCTTTAATTGTCTGTTCAAAATACGCATCCTTTCTTTTTAAACCTTCCTTTATTTCTTCAGACGTGTGACTCCAAATTATTACTTTTTTTGTGACATCATTTAGTGTTATGGAATATTCATTTTTTTCTCTGAATAAATCAACATCTTGAGTTATTACCAATAAGTGTATTTCTTCTTTATAAACGTCTTTTATAGATAACACTTCTATTTTTCTTGATTCGTTGTGAAAGCTGAATAAAAAAGCTAGGATGTACTCGGCAGATTTTTCGTTTAAAAGGTTGAATAATAATTGGTCTAGATAGGAAGGAGAAAGTTGTTTTTTGACAGGGTTTTTTCCTATATTTAAAGCAAGTATTTTTTCTCTTTTTAAACTGTAAAGTATTCTTTGTTCTTTGCCTTTCATAGGTTTTTTTCTTTCTATATAACCCATAGCTTCTAAGAATTTTAATTGATGGCTAGTATTTGCTAATGTGTAACCCAGCTTTTTTGCTAGATTTTTAGGGTTTTGATCAGATTTTGAAAGCTCCGAAAGTATTTCCCAACGGGTTTCTGTGATGTTGAATATGTCCATGAAAAGCTCCGAGATGTTATAATTTAAATATTTTTCTATAATATAATAATATTATATTAAAATAATACTGAAAGAAAGAAATAAACGAATTGTTACGAAATATTTATAAATAAATCAAAACACATAATAGTAAAAAAAAGAGGAGAGGGTATAATTTGAAAGTTTTGAAGCTAGGTTGGGAATTCCCGCCATTCTTCGCAGGAGGAGCAGGTATAGTGTGTAACGAACTCACTAAAGCACTTAATGGAGAAGACGTAGATGTGACATTTGTAATGCCACACGGACCAGAAGAAGAAATAAAAAGTATTAACAAAGCTAATTCTAAATTGAAAATATTAACCACTGATATGTACGATAAAAAAAATGTTAAAATAAAAACAGTGGATACTATATTACATCCCTATATAGGCTGGGAAGAATACAAAGAAAAATATGAATTAATCCAGAATAAAAAGAAACAAAAAAATCCATACGGAAAAAACCTCGCCGAAGAAGTTGAAAGATTCTCACACTTGATAGAGAGAATAGCAGAAGATGAAGATTTCGATGTTATACACGCACACGACTGGGTTACGTTCTTAGCAGGCATTAAATTAAAACAAAAAACAAACAAACCCTTAATAGTCCATGTACACATAACAGATTTTGATAAAACAGGAGG
>CAZAFP010000120.1:0-2322 GCA_964484835.1 uncultured Methanosarcinales archaeon | reverse complement strand
ATTTTTCCAGTATAAACTTATCTGCTCTTCTTTTGCAGGGGCTATATCAACGCTTGATAAGACGTTGTAGTAATGCATTGAAACGTTACTATAGATTGTTACATTCTTCTTCCTTTGAAAATTTGATTTTTTCTCAAGTCCTTCCTTTATTCTGGGTGCAGGTGTCTCATAATATAATCTGTATTCCTCCCTTTCATCAGGGAGCTTTATTCTTGTGTTATTTGCTAATTTTACCCTGGGAGCATTAAGTGAATCAATTTCTTTTTTAATGTTGAGTTCTTCCATGTATAGGCTTGATCTGGAGAGTATTCCCTCATCTGCTCTTTTTGACTTTACTTCTTTAAGTTGTTCTTCAAGTTTTTGTCGGGTTTTTATATTATTGAATTCTTTTTGTGTAAAAATGTAATCTTCAACTAGAAACCTTGCTTCTATTATTTCATTTTTGTTATTTAGTAATTTTATACTTTCAGCCTCATCAGGAATTTTTATTTTTTCCGTGTCCCTTACATGCAGGTCCCATGAGACAGGTTGTCCAGCTCTGGCTTTATGTCTTGTTTCTATTAAACTTTTGTTTTCTAATGCATGATGTGCAGGGATGGTTTTATCTTGCTTGATTATATCGAAATGTACCTTCTTAATGTTATTCTGGAAGGTTATCCCACCTGATTTGTTTGCAAAAATTATCGCAAAATCATTTTTCATTTGGACATTTATACCTTCAGTTGAATCGTATCTAAGGTTGGCTAACTGGTCAAAGTGCCAGGACATATTAATTTTTGTTTGGTTTTTTATCTGGATTTGGTGTGTCGTATCCAGGGTTCTTTTGTCCTCTTCTTGAGTTTTAAATTCATCATAGCTTTCATGTTCTATTTTTGGGGAGTAGTGATCTACCCTGTAGAACTTAAAAGTGTCTGCTACTACTATTCCATCAGTATTTTTATTTTGTATTTCGAGGTATGACTCTTCATCGAATGCGTAAGTTCCAAGGTAATTCCATCTGTCACCTCGCTGTCTTTGATTAAGTTCAATTAATTCTCTAGTTAAACTTGTATGTATGATTAGGGGGACATTTGTCGCAAAATTTTCATCAGATGGATAATTCTTGTGAACCTCATAAATTCCTTCTTTTAATTTTGGAAAGTATCTAACTGATTTATCGCCTTTTCCGGAGTTGAGGTCGTGGATGTAGCTACTGCCATAGTAACCTTCTATGTGATCATCGCTTACCCATCTACCTGTAGTCTCTGTTTTGTCATTGGTTATTCGTTCTTTATAGTCAAAATCTTTATTTTCATATTCTAACTTAGTTTTATTGTCCCCGTAATATAAATAGGCAGTAGTTTCTATATTCTTGCTTATATTTTCAAAATTTATAAGGTAAGTCCCTCTTTCTTTGTTTCCGGATATTAGCTTATAGTTACCAGTTATAGTTTCTTTCCCGTTGTATACAACAGGTATTATTTTATCCCGGGTTTCGTTGAAATTTACATGGACTTTCACGATAAAACTACTATGACTTGATCCAAGAATTTCCCTCAGGGATACGGGCACCCTATTCTTTAAATGATCTATGTGCCAGTGAGGATGCTGATAAAAATTTCTTTTGTTGTTCCTGGTAAGATAATCTTTTAGCTCTTTCCCTTCTTTATTTAACAGGATTGCCTTAACGGACATATTGTTTTTTAAGGAGAAGTTGCCTTCTATGATGAGGTCTTTTATACTATTTTTATCTGCTGTAAAATTTTGGCTTTTGTTGTATATTTCTTTTCCACTATAGTTGATTAAAGCATTAAGCTGGGCTTCTCTTGGTTTGTTGTAGTGATTACGTATTTTAAACAAAATATTACCATTGTAGTTTTGTATGGAAAGTAATTCTAAATCATCTTTGTAATCCTTTTTAGTTATTTCTTCTGGTTGCTTAATGAAGATTGGGTTTTTTGAGATCTCTATTACAGAGTCATCCATTGATGAAATGGCTTTGATAGTTAATATATCTTGATAACTAAAGTTTGCGTCAGCCGGTACATACAATTTGGCAGTTATGTTTATTGCTTCCCCCTTGCCAACTAATCCCGTATCTACCAAGCTATTGTTATTGGTGTCGTTAAGTTTATTGCCTTTATGGTAAAAATCCGCTTGTATAAAGGTGGAGCTGTAGTTAAGGTTAATAACGTCACTATTGTTATAATTATTGTTTTTTATGGTGTAATCAAGTTTTATTTTTGATTCCGGAGCTGTAGTTTTATTATAACTATCAGATATTTTTATGCTTGGTCTAGAGGAATAGACCCTAAAGTAACCATAGCTACTTTCTGTGGTTGA
>CAZAFP010000119.1:0-2328 GCA_964484835.1 uncultured Methanosarcinales archaeon | reverse complement strand
AAATAGGCAGAAAAACATTTTTAAAATAGTCGCTGGGGGGGCTGTGTGGTACGTCTGTTCCTCCTTTGATTGTCAAATCAAACTTTTGTCCTGATAATAAGCAGGGAAGTAGGATGTTTTGCAAAAGCAGAGTTATGGATCCTGCGGTTTTAATATCCACTTCTAACTTCTTACCTTTCTCTATTTTCTTTGGGAAAAATTCTAGTGTTTCGCTTCCTAAGTAAGTATTTGTGGACTTACTCCTTGTTAATTCCTTGGCTAGTTTTATGCCTGTTAGGTGTTGTTGTTTAAGTCCTGGCTTGTTTCTGTTCTTTCTAATATTATTAATTCTGAAAGGTTTTCCTGTGTATAGCGAGAGTGCTATGCTATTCCTAACAATAGCGCCTCCTCCTTCGAACTTAGAACCATCTATGGTTATCATTTTTCTTTTAAAGCCGGAAATAAAATCACATCCCTAATAGAGTCTTTACCTAATAACAACATAGCCATCCTATCCAAACCAATACCTAAACCACCAGCAGGAGGCATACCATTTTCTATTGCTTCTACAAAGTCTTCATCCATAGGATTAGCTTCTTCATCGCCACCTTTTAATTGACGTGCCTGATCTTCTAACAATTCTCTTTGAATTACAGGATTATTTAATTCAGAGTAAGCATTCGCAAGTTCCATACCTGCACTGAAAGGTTCAAATCTCTCTATTAACCTAGAATCTTCTCTGTGCTCTTTACACAAAGGACTGCTTTCTCTCGGATGATCTATAACAAATGTTGGATTAACAAATTTATCTTCACATAGTTCTTCAAATATTTCAATAACTAAATTACCCCAAGTTTTTTCTTTAGGAATCTCTACGTTTTTTTCTTTACAAAACTTTTCTAATTCTTCAACAGTTGCTTTATCTGCATCTATACCAGCATGTTGTTTTATTGCATCTAACACTGTTATTCTCTTCCAAGGAGCTTTCACATCTATTGTTTTACCTTTGAATTTAGTTTTTGTTGTATTATTAATCTTTAATGCTACAAATTCATACATATCCTCTGTTAACTTCATCATATCGTTGTAATCAGTATAAGCATGGTAAAGCTCAAGCATGGTAAATTCAGGGTTATGGGTTGTGTCCACACCTTCATTCCTGAAATTTTTGTTAATATCATAAATTTTTTCAAATCCTCCAACTAATAATCTTTTCAAGTACAGTTCAGGACTTATTCTTAAGTAAAGATTTGATTTTATAGCATTATGGTACGTTTTGAAAGGCTTCGCAGCTGCCCCTCCATAAATTGGATGTAATACAGGTGTTTCTACTTCCATGTAACCTTTTTTGTTTAAGAATTCTCTGACTAATTGTATCATTAAAGCTCTTTTCTTTAATGTTTCTCTAGAATCTTTATTTTGTAATAAATCAAGATGTCTCTTTCTGAATTTTACTTCAGGATCTTGTATTCCTTTATACTTATCACCTAAAGGTCTTATTGCTTTGGAAAGCATTTCAAATTTCTTAACAGATATTGTTAACTCTCCAGTTTTAGTTGTTATAACTTCACCTTCAGCACCTATGAAGTCACCTATATCAAAACTTTTTATTAAATCAAAATCTTCAGTATCTTGTTTTCTTAAGAATAACTGTATCTCTTCAAAGTCATCCCTTATTGTTATAAATGCAGCTTTACCCATTCTTCTAAAGAGCATTATCCTACCTGCTACAGCTTTAACATCTCCAGTTTTTGTTTCGGGTTTTAAATTAGAATGTTTTTCTTTTATTTTATTTATACTAGTTTTTTTAAATGAAGTATTATAAGGATAAGGATTTATGCCTTTTTCTTTTAATTCGTTGAGTTTTTTCAGTCTTTCCTGCATTAGATTATTTTCATCCATAATAGTTATGATTATGTATTTCCTATTTATTATTTTTCATTACATAATCCTTTTAAAAGGTGTTTCATTACTATATTTTTATGATAATTTTAGGTATTGAAAGCACCGCACATACTTTTGGAGTTGGAATTGTAAAGGAGGGTAAAGTTTTAAGTAATGAGAAAAGTCTTTATACGACTGAAGAAGGTGGTTTCGTGCCTAGTAAAGTGGCTGATCATCATGTGGAGAAATCTTCTGAAGTATTAAAGGGTGCTTTATCAAAGGCTGGCGTTTCAGCAAGTGATGTTGACATAATTGGTTTTTCTAGCAGTCCTGGTATTGGTCATAGTTTAAGGATTGGTGCTTTAATCGCTAGGATTATATCTTTAAAAACAGGTAAGCCTTTAGTTCCTGTTAATCATTGTATTGCTCATTTAGAAATTGGGCGTCATTTATCTGGTTTTGACG
>CAZAFP010000118.1:0-2375 GCA_964484835.1 uncultured Methanosarcinales archaeon | reverse complement strand
ATTCCACAGCGTCCTCTATAGTTATCTGCTTTAAAACCCTGGTATCAGGATCCATGGTTGTCTCCCAAAGCTGATCAGGATTCATCTCGCCCAGACCTTTATAACGCTGAACACTCATATTAGGATGTTCTTTCAACAGTTCTTCTTTTCTGAATTCATTCCTAGCATAAAAATTCTTACTGCCTTTCTTTAATAAGTAAAGAGGAGGCTGAGCAATATATACATGACCGCCTTCGATTAAAGGCCTCATATACCTATAAAGCAAAGTTAAAATTAACGTGGTGATGTGACTACCATCAACGTCTGAGTCAGTCATCACAATTACTTTATGATACCTTAACTTTTCTAGATTAAATTCATCACCAATACCGGTGCCTAAAGCAGTTATTAAGTTTTTAATTTCATCACTGCTTATTATTTTAGCAAGCCTGGCTTTTTCAACGTTTAATATCTTACCTCTTAAAGGAAGAATTGCCTGGAACTCCCTAGCCCTGCCTTGCTTAGCACTACCGCCGGCGGAGTCTCCCTCTACTATGAATAATTCTGCCTTAGAAGGATCTCTTTCTTGACAATCACTAAGCTTCCCAGGGAGAGTGCTTGTTTCCAAGACGCTTTTCCTCCTGGTTAATTCCCTTGCTTTTTTAGCAGCTTCCCTAGCCCTAGCAGCAGTCAAACCTTTATCTATTATTAATTTAGCTTCCGAAGGATTTTCTTCTAAATAAGTAGTGAGAGCAGAGCTGAAAACCCTGTCTACTATTCCTTTTACTTCACTATTTCCTAATTTTGTCTTGGTCTGACCCTCGAACTGAGGCTCAGGTACTTTAACACTTACAACAGCAGTAAGACCTTCTTTAACATCTTCACTGCTTAGTTTCTCTTTGCCTTTTGTTAATGACTCTGCATAATTATTCAAAGCTCTCGTAAGGCTAGTTCTGAATCCCGTAAGATGAGTACCTCCTTCGTGAGTATTTATGTTATTTACAAAAGAATAAATGGACTCGTTATAATGATCAGTGTATTGTATGGCTATCTCTACATCAACGCCTTCAACCATCTTTTCCACGTGGATAGTTTCACATATGCCTTTTTTTCCTTTATTTAGGAATTCTACGAAGCTAGCAATGCCGCCTTCGTAATAGAACTCTTCTCTTTTTTGAGATTCTTCATGATTAAATATTATCCTAGCTCCTTTGTTTAAGAATGCGAGTTCTCTAAGTCTTAATTTTACAGTATTAGGATCATAATCGGTTGTTTCCTGGAATATTTCAGGATCCGCGTAGAATTTTACTTCCGTCCCGGTTATTTCTGTATTTCCCAGTACTTTAAGATCTTCTACTTTAACGCCTTTTTCAAAAGCTATCCAGTGTATCTGACCATCTCTATGAACTTTCACATCTAGTCTTTTGGATAATGCATTCACAACGCTCAGACCTACGCCGTGCAAACCACCACTTACTTTGTAAGAGTCTTTGCTGAATTTCCCACCGGCGTGTAACTTACTCATGACTAGTTCTAAAGCACTCATGTTATGCTCTTTGTGAAAATCAACAGGTATACCACGACCATCGTCTGTTATTGTAACCGCATTATCTTTGTGTAGTGTGACTTTTATAGTGCTACAATGACCTGCCATTGCCTCGTCTATACTATTATCTACTACTTCTTGTATTAAATGATGAAGACCTCTTTGGCCAGTACTTCCTATGTACATGCCAGGTCTTTTTCTTACTGCGTCTAAACCACTTAGAACTTTTATGTTATCTGCTTTATAATCATTCGCCATTTTATTCCTCTGAGAACTATTATTTTAGAAAGATTTTTTATTTATAAATCTTGCTATTACTATAGAAAAAATATTATAAAGGAATAAAGAATCACTAAGTAAAATGGTTTTGGATAATATTTTGTTGTACGGTGTTTTTTTAATACATATTCTTTTAGTTTTAGGCGCTGTTTTATTAATAGCTGGTTTTAAAGTCCCATCTTGGATTAAAGACAGGGCTTTATGGCTTGGTTTTTATACTAGTTTGATAGCCACGGCGGGCAGCTTGTATTATTCGGAGTTTTTAAACTATACACCTTGTGAACTGTGCTGGTACCAGAGAATCTTCATGTACGTCTTGCCGTTAATATTCGGAAGTGCTATAATATTTAACGATAAAAAGGTTATTCGTTACGCACTACCAATATCCGTGGCGGGCTTTTTAATAGGCGTTTATCATTATTTAGTTCAAGTAACACAAGTTGTTGTCTGCACAGGAGAAGTAGACTGTGCAGTAAGATATACTTTCGGATTTGGATATATAACAATACCTTTTATGGCCCTGACTACTTTCTTGCTTACGGTTATTTTTGCATGGCTTGCTAAGAAGTAA
>CAZAFP010000117.1:0-2385 GCA_964484835.1 uncultured Methanosarcinales archaeon | reverse complement strand
ATACACATCCATCATAGAAGCCTCATCTACAATAACAACATCGCTATCAATATTATATTTACCTTCGTCTTCTTCTTCGTCAGTAGAGAATAGTCCAATACGCCTATGAATAGTGTACGCCTGTTCTCCCGTATGTTTTTCTAATACTTTGCTCGCCTTCCCTGTCGGAGCTAGCAGAGTATAGGATAATCCCAATCTCTTAATCATTCTGATTAAAATAGATTGAGTAAAACTTTTGCCCGATCCAGCAAATCCTATCAGCAAACTCAATTTATATTTTTTAAAGTTATACAAAAATTCCTTCTGCTCATCAGTCAATTCCACATCCTCTAATTCATCCAAAAACGTATCTATATCAATATCCAACTCTTCTGAGTTGTCTACCATAGTCATCAATTCTTTAGCAATCTTCTTTTCAGTGTTATAAGTGTACTTAAAAGTGATCCTAACCTCTTCGAAATCATCAACAACAATCAGTTTGGTATTTACAAGATTATTTTCTATCTGTTCAAACACTTCAACAACCTTGGATTTATCTATGTCTAACAATTCTACAGAATTCTTAATCAGGGCATCCTTATCAACCCAACTATTCCCATTCCCTTGTTCTTCAGATACAACATGTTCAAAACAAGCAACAATACGATTTTGGGAATTCCTTTCTATCCCCATATTGAGTGCTATTGAATCGGCTTTCTTAAACCCTATCCTATCAACTTCTGTAAGCACATAAGGATTTACTTCAATCTTCTCCATCAACAGAGAAACAGATCCGTAGTTCTTAACAAGTTTATTTATCATGTTATATGTTATGCCATACTTTGAAAGTTTCACCAAGGCATCTTTGAGTTCAAGGTTATCTATGATCTTCTTTCTTATCCTTTCATATGTTATCTGTCCAAACCCTCTTACCTGAGTGTAATCAAATTCGTTGTTCTTAAAGAGTTTGATAATATCCTGATCTTCGCCATAGACTTGGTATATCTCATCAACCTGAAGTGGGGTGAGTAAAGTCTCTAGATAATCTCTTTGTTCTTCAGGAGTAGAAGGTGTGTATTCATGTATGTGTTCAACCTGATAAGATACACCATACTTCTTGTGGTTCTTCTTTTGTAGTTTAGCCTTATACTTCTTTCCTATATCTAATTCAGGCATAACCCCTTTGACAGTCATGTTCTTATAATGATTCAATTCCACTCTTTCAAAATCTTCTTCCTTAAATGGAACACAAGCATAGATTCTAAAATCGTCTTGATTCTCATAAATTAACTTCTCTGGCATGATTTCAATTTCAATTGACATATGATTCTCCTTTCGTCCCTTTGTTGGTATGATTCTTTCCAATTCCCCGTTTTTCCGACAATCATATAATAACTGATAACTACGGTATTATATATTAATATATAGATCTCTCAATATAAATATATAATACTCTAATATTTGTTAAATGATAGTCGGAAATCATGGTAATTGAAAAATCAAAGTTTTAAAGTTTAATTTTTCCCTTCACATCAGTGTTTTATAAGAATTTGTCCTTCTTTTTTCTAATGGTAGGCCAAGAACAAATGGTTGATGTACAATTTGTATAATTTTTTCTTCTTCTAGGTTCTTCAAATGTTTTTTTAAAGAAGTTTTACTCATCATTGTTTCTTCTTCTAATCTTTTGAATGAAGCATCGTAATTTTTAAATTTATCTGTTTTGTATTTTAAGAATCCATACAGATAGAATTCTTTAAAGGTTAGTTTGTTGATTACTTTGTCAAATATTTTTTTATCTATCTGGTGTGTATTTTCTACATCGTAAAATGTTCCATTGTAATAAAAATCATTTTCCGCTTCTTTGCACCTAAAGAAAGCACGTATTGGAATAGGAATTTCTGATTTTACACAAACATCTTTTTGAAATCTTCTTTTATCTTCAGGTTCTAAATCTGAATAGTAGTGGAATGTTAATTCTTTTTGTAAATCATCATAGATTGTAAGAATAGGAACATCTGTTGTTATTCTAGTGTAGTGTAATTTATCCAGTAGTCCGTTCTTTTTGATTAGATAGTTATACGTTTCATTGTTGGGACTAACCTTTAGCTGTTCCTTGATTCTGGTTTTGTTCATTAGTTTGTTATCCTCTCCTATGTACTTTGAGAATTTGTACAAATAGTTTAATAGATAAATATAAGAATAGGCGAAAGCGATATGTGTTGGTTTAGATATGTGTTTTTGCAGATCTTCAAATATCTCGTTAGGCATGAAGATAGACTCTTGTTGTTTCTTCTTGTGTTGTTGTTTTTTCTTTTGTTTTTTCAAAATAATTCCTCCTGATAGATTTGGTTCACGAATATTATATCAAATTATTTTTTATCTGTCAAGAGAGAAAAAGAGAGGGGA
>CAZAFP010000116.1:0-2391 GCA_964484835.1 uncultured Methanosarcinales archaeon | reverse complement strand
ATTTTCTTTGATGGACAAGTGTTTGATGCTTACAAGTTCATAACTGATTTAATTAAATCAGCAGATAAAAACATCATTTTAATAGATAATTATATAGACGAATCAGTATTGGCTTTGTTAAGTAATAAAAAGAAAGGTGTTAAAGTAAAAGTTTACACTAAGAATATTACTAAAGCATTAAAACAAGCTATTTCTAAATTTAACGAACAATACAAAGGTTTAGAAATAAAACGCTTTGACAAAAGCCACGACAGATTCTTAATAATTGACGACAAACTTTATCATATTGGAGCTTCATTAAAAGACCTAGGAAAGAAATGGTTTGCCTTCTCCAAAATGAACAAAGAAGCAATTAACATAAAATTACTTAACTAAGTTTTTTAACAAAACATCGTATTTTTCTATTATTCCATCCCATCCGAACCTTTTTTGTATGTCTTCTTTAGCCTTTTTAACTTTAGAAGGATGTTTCTTGGTTAGTGCTTCGACTAATCCTTTGTTTAAAGATTCTACACTATTGTTCTTTAAAGGAATACTGTTTTCTTTTGTAACGACTTCTCTAGCACCTTCATGAGGCGATGCAACAACCAAACACTTAGTGTACATTGCTTGTAATAAACTATTGCTTAAACCACCTCCTGGATAAGCAGAATGTAAATAAACGTCTGTACTGTTTAAAATATTTATAGCCCTATCAAAAGGAACCCTTCCCACGAATATAATATTTTCATCATCTTTAGCTATTCTCTCAAGTCTTACCTTATCCTCGCCATCACCCACTATTAAGAAAACACTTTTTTTCTTCAAACTAGTTGGTAACTTCTTAAAAGCTTCAATACTTTGACTAACACCTTTCCAATCATATAATCTGCCGAGGAAAGTAATCTTTGTCTTGCCTTTAAACCTTTTCTCAACCTCAGCATCTTTCTCATTGCCATAAATCTCAAAATCAACTCCTCTTGTAATGATAGGAATCTTTCTTTTCTTCAAAAATACTTTTCTTAAGAATTTCTTAACAGCTTCTGAAATAGCAACGACTTCGTTAGCGCTTTTAACAACAATCATTCCAAGGGTCCAGTCGTAAACCTTAGCAATAAAATTCTTTAAACCACTACTAACCTTTACATAATCACTGCCGTGTTCAACGTGAACCAAAGGTTTTTTCTTAAAACGAACCTTAGCATACCAAAAGCCTAAGAAACTATTAATGAAGAACCTCGTACGAGTCATAACCACGTCTTGTTCTCCTATCCTTTTATACTGCTTCCAAAAGCCTTTCTTCCAGAACTTAGGAAGAGCAAAATTAGGTATTAGAAAGAATGCAGGGTACCTTATTATCTTAACATTACCATGTCTTTTCTCAAAAGGCTTAGCTCTTTCAGTGTTCGGAGTAAAAATAGTTATTTCATAATCCTTTCTTGATAAGTACTTAACAAATTCATCAACGTGAGTTTCTAAACCTCCTGTGTGAGGCAAGTAATGCCCAGGGAATATCACTAGTTTTATCATGTTATAAAGAAAGTTTGTTTATTTATAAAAATTTTCTATATCTTATGTTTTCGGAATTAAGTTTATTCAATAGTATTCTTTTAATCGAGTATGTTTTTAATTTTAGAGACGAATAATGAAGATTTCAGTTTTATTTCTTCCACTTCTTTTTCTTCATAATTTATTTTTGTTATTCATGCAGATTCATCGTGTCTCCTCATAGTATTTTATGTGGTTTGTTAAAGGATAACCTGTTTTTATTGCTGATTGAATAACAGGTTCATTTTTTACTTTTAACTCGTTTAGAAAATCAAGATAATTCATTTGAAATACACTTATTTTTATTCCTGTTTGAGCGTTTGCTTCATAAACAGGTTTTTGAGTATTTATTTTTTTATTTGTTATTAATAAAAGGTCTATGTCTGATTCTGATGAATATGTTCCTTTAGCAGTCGAACCAAAAAGTATTGTGAATACTGGCTGTTCAGGAAGATTTTTTAAGAAAGTGTCTATCGCTGTTTTTCTTAAATGATGTAAGTTTTCTTGTTTTTCTATGGCTAAAGCAGTTAATATTAAGAAAGTGTTTTTATTTTTGTTTAATGAAAAGAATTTCATATTCCCTATTTTTTTTGAAGTTAAAATATTTTTATTTAATAAAGAGTTCAAGAATCGATAAACACTATTTTCATTAAGATTTGTTTTTTTAGCAATCTCTCTCAGATGAAGTGTTTCTTTAGACAGTAACTCTAATATTTTTTTATATCCAGGATTAATTATGTTTAACATTTTTAAACAATTGTTTAAACTAGTTAAATATTTATATATTTTTTGGTTGTTCAACACAAAACTTTTGGTAATTAATAGTTGTTGCATAAACCAATACAAAAAGTTAATCTTTAATAA
>CAZAFP010000115.1:0-2405 GCA_964484835.1 uncultured Methanosarcinales archaeon | reverse complement strand
ATTAGTAGTTTTTACCCTATTATATGAATGTTAAAGGAATAGAAAAAATACTGGAAGAATACAAATACGGAAGATACAACTTCTTAGACGAAGAGTTCAGAATTACAGAAACCAACTCCGGATTTGAAATGAAAAACTTCTTCAAAGAAAAAGAAAAAACAGGAGACTGCATAGAACTAGCAGAACACCTTTTTGAAAACCCTGAATTATACGAACACGTCGATAAAGTTTACAAAGTAGAGGGAAATACAGGACCAAACTCTGTTTTCAGCGATTACAACAGCCACACATTTTTAATAACACCTCCTAAAAAATTAATAGCTAAACTAGAAAACATGGACGATTATCATAAAGTAAAAACGTTATCAAGAACAAACTATGGAGTCATAGACCCGAGTTACGGACTTGTAAGCAACAGGAACGATTCAAAATATAAGATTAATAGAATCTCAAACGATAAAAAAACAAAACCCCTAGATATGACTTTCTTTAAACCATATACAGATACTAGTGTTTCAATAGCATCCGAGAATAATACAAGATTTGAATTAACAGAAGATGACTCACAACTATTCCTAACCATAAAAACACCGGACATGACCGAGATGGAAAAATTAGAATCTTTAAACCTCGACAAATTTCAAAACTACAGTGTTTCACTACCAGTTTTAGAAGCATTACAAAAAAAATATGAAACAAGAACAATAAAATAAAAAAAAACAGGCAGTTACCTGCCTCCTCTAAAGCCATTACCGTTTCCAGCACCTACACCCAGACCTATTTCTGCTTTCAATTCATCAGATAAGTCAGAGTTACCGTTCAAACGGGCTTCTCTAGCTTCTACAAATACATGGAAATTATCTTCGTTTACTTTGTTTAAAGCGTTGGAGTTCTTACCACGTTCTAACATAGTTTCTTTCCATAATTCATAGTCTTCGTTGTCAAATGCTTCGTGCATTTCATTGCAATAATCGCCTCCGCCGTAAGCAAAAGCAGCAGGTACTAATGCAAGTAGTGCTAAAGCCATAATTAATTTTTTCATATTATCACCTCACACAGTAAATGATTATCTTATTTTTAAATAAGAAGAAATTAAAAAGTACATTTGAAATCCACAAATCTTTAAATACACAAAAAAATACGTTAATATATGAATTTAGATTTTTTAGACGCAGGACAACATTTTGATCCTACAAGGTTTGGATTGGAAATAGTTTATTCTGTTATAATAATAAGCTTGTTTTATTTTATTTATACTAAAATAAGCAAGTTAAATCAATTAACAAACTATGAAGGGATAAAGTATTTTAAACTAGCTTTTTTATTCTTCACATTAGCCTATATATCAAGATTAATACATCATTTAATAAGACTTATTAGTTTATATTTTGAAATTAATATACACGGAAGTACTTTAGCAATGAGTTCTTTAATAGTTATTACCTATTTTAGTAGCTTAGCAATAGGTTATTTGATATACAGCAATACTTGGAAAAAAATAAGCCACAGAAAATTTTTAAAAATCTCTCATTTATTCATATTAGTTACAATAACTACTTTCATGATTAATTATTCAATTTGGTTTTTGATTTTAGTCCAAGTTTTGCTAATGACCCTTTTACTTATAAGTTCTAAAAAAAGAATAAGATATTGGTATGCATTGATTAGTTTGTTCTGGATATTAAATTTGATAATAGTTTATTCCAGAAGATTCATAATATTTGAGGTTAAGATACTCCTCCAGTTAATATCGTTGGCTTTACTAATATATTTCATATATAAAATACTAAGATGGATAAAATAAAAAAAAGAGACAGGGTAGAAATTGTTTATGATATTTTAAAGAATATCATGCTTAATAACAATTCTATAAAACCCACTCCTCTAATGAGGTATTCTAATTTATCCACCACTAGTTTTAATGAATATATGAAAGAATTGAAAGAAAAAGGCTTGGTTAAAGAACTTAAAGATAAAAAAAACAGAAATTACTTGACTTTGACAGATAAAGGATTTGAGTTCATAAATAAATATAAGCAAATAAAAGGTTTTATAGAAGAATTTAATTTATGAACCGGAAATAATACGTTTTTTTGTTAGAAACGTATAATAAGAAAAAACTCTTTCTGTATAATTATGAAAGTTATGGAAATAGAACCCAGCATAAGGCCTAGGGAGAAGATGTTGAAACAAGGACCTGAGTTTTTGTCAGAGGGTGAGTTATTAGCAGTCATACTTCAAAAAGGGACGCGTAACGAGAATGTGATAAATCTTTCTAATAAATTAGTCTTGAGAGGATTGGATAATTTGAAAAATTATTCATTGCAAGAGCTTAAAAAAATTAAAGGCATAGGTTTTGCAAAGGCGTGTCAGATTAAAGCATTATTTGAATTTAATAAGAGATA
>CAZAFP010000114.1:0-2481 GCA_964484835.1 uncultured Methanosarcinales archaeon | reverse complement strand
AGTCCAAACATGCTTATCTTGAAAAAATCCTTTATCTACTAATTTATGCTTGAAAACATCAGCCGCATGACTAGGACTAGGAGGCGACTCCTCCAAAGACATCAAAGCAGCATGAGCACTATCAATGACACTCCAATAAAGATCCATACAAGCCTCTAAAATATTAACCCTAGAACGCCTTAGGTGATCAGGAGACCTGTTAAAATAAGCCCACATAGCTTCTTGACTAGGTCTGAGCCTTCCTTGGAATAATAAAGCCTGGACAGGCTCGAAAAAACCAGTGTCTAAAAGAGCATAACCATCCCTAAGAATATTCATAGCAACGGGATCACCCACCCTAACGTATTCCCAAAAAGAAGTGAACTTCATACTAGTAACGTGAATCTTAGGATTGACTTTCTTAGCAGTTTTTTCAACAATTATCCTATAAGTCTGAGATAACTCCTGAGAAAACTTTATACTAACATCATCAACTATCAGCAATAAATCTATATCAGCAGCGTCTTCTTTCTTCCTAGCCGCACTTCCGAATAAAACAACCGCTTTAACAAACTCATCAAGCTCTTTATGAATTTCTTTAGTAAATTCATAACCTATGTGAATAGAATCTTCATTATATTTAGAATTAGTACCTAACTCCTCTTTTTGAATTTTGAAATCCAACTAATCCCACCTCTCCTTTAATCATAAATAACAATGGTTGTTTAAATAATTTTTCTAAAAAAACATCATTCCAGAGGAACATCAGTCCACATCTTCCACTGATTACTAGGAGCATAAGAACCAGCTATGAAAAAACCAGGCGCGTTAGCACCAAAATGAGCATTCCTCATCATATTAAAACGAGTCCTCCTACCAGAACCAAAGACAGGACTGTTAATATACGATAAAGTATCAGTCATAGCAGTCTTACCGTTAAAACTACCCGCCTCTACAATTATATCATCCATGTCTTTTTCCTTTAATTTTTTCAAGAAGCGCCTTATAGGAACATTACCATCGCCAGGACTTAAGTGTTCATCGTCATAACCAAAGTTATCACTCACGTGAATATGACCTATCAAACCCTCTTTTAATAATTTTTCAGTTTCTTCCATCATCCAATCATCAAAACGTTTATCCTTCTCTTCCTCAGTCTCATTCTCATGAAGTTTCTGCATATGCTTTCTATAAATATTCAAATGGCCAATGTCCAAGGTACCTTTTATATGAGTTTTAGCCATGTCTTTAGCGTCTTCTTCAGAATAGCCCTTATGCATTAATTTCTTAGCCGCTTTCTCTCTTGAAAGCCTAATAGCCTTAGCATATTCCTCAGGATGACTTCCGAAAGCGTTAGGATCCCAATTCTCAGGCGCTACATAAAGAGGTTTTTCCAAACCATACTTTTTTTTATTAGTATCATATTTTTGCTTAGCATATAAAGCAGCCTCAGCAACAGTTTCAGCAGTCTTGTCCAAACCATACTCCTCGACAGTCCGTAATCTATCCAGAGATTCTTGAAGCTCTTTAGCCTGAACATCCGCACTACCGCTAGCCTCGTGAATATGCCTCATAGTATCATTGATAAAATCCAATTTTTTTCCTAATACTTTTTCATAATTTACATCAGGAGAAGGTGTTTTACCCCCTAATAATTCTGAACCTAACCAGAAATTCGCATCAATATCCTTATCTTCATAACTACCTTCTTTTAATTTTTCATACTTTTTTTTAAGCTTCAAAAGCTCAGAACGTTCCCTTAACTGATTTTTATAATCCCTTGCATGAAACAAAGAACTACCTCTAGCTTGAAGAATTTTATTCTCACGCTCAATCCTAGCATGCATAACCTCAGTAGATATCTGATCCTTGGGATCCCTGCCTTTATTATATTCATCAGTTTCTTGTTTTAACCTGTTCCAATCGATTTCTTCAACATCGAAAGTCTTAGTGTCATCTTTCCAAACAGGAATACGGTTAAACAGTTCATCTGTAGAAGCATTTTTATCAATTTTTTTACCATAAACATCAACCCAATCATCAGGCTTTACATTCTCACCTTGAACTTTTTCACCAGTCCTCTTTTCATAATCCCCGACCGTTTCGTACTTCAAACGATATATCTTTTTATCCCTGCTAATCTCAGAAACAGCCTTACCTGTGTCCTCATCAACAACATACATAGGCGCTTTTTCATATTCACCCTCATAACCAGAAAACTTTATTTTGTCATCGGATAAATCCGCTAAGTTCCTCTGCCACTCAGTAAGATGAAAGACAACTGCTCCGCCTTTTGTGGCTTCACTAGCGAAGTCAATAGCTTTTTTTATCTCTTTCAAAGCATTAGCCCTTCCTTCTTCAGTAAAACCACCTCTTTGTGGATTGAAACCTGCTAAGCTCTCACTAAGAACTGCTGCGTGAGTACTCGTATCTATCTTGTTAATTTCTAATAATTCCCTAATATCTTTTCTTTCTCTAGCCCCATAACTCTCAGGAGTGGAT
>CAZAFP010000113.1:0-2505 GCA_964484835.1 uncultured Methanosarcinales archaeon | reverse complement strand
TTATCTTTTCTTTATCATAATCAGGATTTTTAACAACCTCGGCAATCCAACCAGCAATCAACAACATCTCATCCTCTGCCATGCCGCGAGTCGTCACAGCAGGAGTTCCAATTCTCAAACCACTCGGCTTAAAAGCACTACCTTGATCATAAGGAATAGTATTCTTATTAGCATAAATACCTACTTCGTCAAGAGCATCCTCTAACTCCTTACCTTTAAAACGCTCCTCGGACAAATCTATGAGTAACAAATGATTATCCGTCCCGTCAGAAACCACTTTCAAGCCTTTATCTTGCAAACCCTTACACAAAGACCTGGCATTCCCAACTATTTCCTTTTGATAATTTTTAAAACTAGGTTGTAAAGCCTCTCCAAAACTTACGGCTTTAGCCGCGATGACATGCTCCAAAGGACCGCCTTGCAACCCGGGGAATACTGCCTTATCAATAGCCTTGGCAAATTCTTCTTTACAAAGAATCAAACCACCCCTCGGACCGCGTAAGGTTTTATGCGTGGTAGTCGTAACAACATCACAATAAGGAAAAGGACTTGGATGAATACCTGCGGCTACCAAACCGGCTATGTGGGCGATGTCTGCCATTAAATAAGCACCGGCTTTATCAGCTATCTCCTTAAATTTCTTAAAATCTAACTCTCTTGAGTAAGCACTAAAACCAGCAATTATTAACTTAGGCTTTTCTTCTAAAGCCTTTTTCTCCAAATCATCATAATCTATAAATCCTTCTTTATTAACATTATATTGTTTAAAATCATACAATATCCCTGAAACATTCACAGGATGGCCGTGCGTCAAGTGACCACCGTGATCAAGTTTCATACCCAAAACCTTATCTCCTGGTTTTAACAAAGCTAAGTAAACTGCAAGATTCGCATTAGCTCCTGAATGAGGCTGCACATTAGCATGCTCGGCATTAAACAATTCCTTAGCCCGATCAATAGCCAATTGTTCAGTAACATCAACAAATTCATTACCACTATAATATCTCTTCCCTGGATAGCCTTCTGCGTACTTATTCGTCAAAACACTACCTGTAGCTTCTAAAACTTCCTCGCTGACAATATTCTCGGAAGGAATCAACTCAATACCTTCTCGCTGTCTTCTCTCCTCTGACTTAATAGCCTTATAGACTTCATTATCTTTTTTTTCCAAACTCATTTTTCATACCACACAACTTTAAACTCATCATATTCTTTTTCATCATGAATCTTCCAATCATTCCAATCCACTTCTGGAAAGTAAATATTACCTTCATAATCTTTCTTAACCCATGATATTATCAAACGATCAGCTAAATCTAAAGACTGTCTGTAAATCTCACTACCACCTATTACAAATATATCCTTACCATATCCTTTTGCTTTCTTAAAACCTTCTTCTAAAGAAGAAACAACAATCACATTCTCATCTTCTAAAGTACGGGAAACAACGATATTAACTCTTTTAGGAAGAGGCCTTCCTATACTCTCATAAGTCTTCCGACCCATAATGACTACCGAGTCTAAAGTAGTATTCTTAAAATGCTTAAAATCCTCAGGTATATACCAAGGTATCTCCTTATCCTTACCTATAACTCCTTTGCCAGTCATAGCAGCTATTAAACTTATCATTTTATCATTTCAAAAAAATCAGGCAAATGCTTTCTTTCAAAACTCAACATCTCCTCAAATAACTCGCGTGGTTCTTTTGTTCTCAAATCAAAAGACTTTTGAAAAACAACCTCTCCAACGTCATAATCTCCTTCCACTCTATGAATGGTAAAACCTGTTTTCTCATCATTTGAATCAATAGTTTTCTTTAAAACATTCAATCCATACATACCCTTGCCTCCATGCCGGGGCAGTAAAGAATGATGCAAGTTAAATATGCTACCTTCATATTCTTTAAAAACACAATCACTAACTCTTTTATTATAGCTTGATAACAAAATTTTACTAACGCCTTTACTTTCCAAAGTTCTTAACAAAGAAAAATCATCCTCGTTCTTATAAAAATCCAATCCGTAACGCTTTGCTTCCTGGCTCAAATCTTTATTACTGACTAATAAACTAACATCTTCTCCCTTGCTCAAAGCCAGCTCGACAGCGTTCAAATTCCTTGATGTAAAAACAGCCCAACTCATACGGCAACATTCCTCTTTATAACTGGATACGGATTATAATCCTTGATTTTAAAATCATCGATAGTCAAATCTTCAAATTCTTTATTATTAACATCAAAACTAGGCAACGGCCTAGGCTCCCTACTCAACTGTTCTAAGACGGCAGTCACATGATCTTGGCCTTCCCAACCTTCATCTTCAGGAGGTGCATTAGTCTCAATCCATTCTTTAATAAGGAGGTATTCTTCTCTATTCTTAACACTCTCAACCTTATTCTTCAACTCATCCAGATTTTCTTTATAAAACAAACCTCTCTTTCCAGAACCACAATAAATATGATTATCTCCGAAGGTATGTACGAAACGCCCTGGTTTCAAACCACTCT
>CAZAFP010000112.1:0-2510 GCA_964484835.1 uncultured Methanosarcinales archaeon | reverse complement strand
TGCCCCGTCCGGGATTTGAACCCGGGTCCTCGCCTCGAGAGGGCGAGATGATTGGCCGGACTACACCAACGGGGCTTGTGAAGAAGATAGAGTTTTTTGTTTTTAGTTATAAATCTTACCATAACTCTTATAAATAATAAAATAAAGCTTTAGTTTTATGTTCAAAGCAACTCTTATTTGTAGTCATTGTGGGAAAGCCGAGAGTGTGGATAAATGTGTTTTCTTCCAGGGTAGGACGTTTTGTTCTGAGGAGTGTAAAGAACAAAGCTTTCGGAGAAATTAATGTTTATCCGGATTTTATTCAGAAATCTTGGAGATAGTGATATTAAAAACAATTTCTTTATAGGCTTGTATGGATGCGAGTGATAAGTTTTTTGAAAATTACAATTTCTTAAAAGATAACATTTATCTTTCCAATAAGGATTTGCCTGTTGGTGGCGGTTTTAATGCTGCTTTATTGCTTGGTATGTTAAGTTCTGTTTTGAACGGTAAAACATTATTGGTTGGTGAGTATGGCTTGGGAAAGACTACTTTGGCTGAGTCAATAACTAGTTTAGTCACGAGTACTCCTAGGAATATTGTTTCTAGTAACAGTTTAAAGGGTCATCCTGAGTTGAATCATGAGCAGTTAATAGGCAGGCCTGATCTTGGAAAGCTTAATCAGGGTACTGAGAAAGTTATTTGGAGTAATTTTGTGAATGCGGATTATAAAATAGTTGATGAAATCAATCGTATTCCTGAAGCTAAACAAAATATTTTGTTGACTGGTATGCAGTCTAACAATTGGTTGTATTTAAACGAAAGTTTGAACAAGCCGAGTTCTTTTTGGTTCGCGACTAAGAATTATAGGGATGAGGGTAATAATTCTTTAATACCGCCTCTTCTTGATCGTTTTGACTTAGCGATAGAAAGTAAAAATCCTGGTATGAACATATCTCGTTTATTAAGAAGTCATAGTCCTCCTGATATTGATGCTGAGCATATTAAAAAAGAGGATTTTTCTAATTTTTTAAAAGAAGAATACGGCCTTAACACTTTGACGCAGTCTGATAAAAAAGTTTTAAGTGAAGAGATAAACAACAAGCCGTTTTCTAAAGATGCTAATTTATTTTTTGACGTCTTAGTCTCGGAATTGGCTAGTTGTCAAGTTTATGGTCAGAAAAGAACCGTTGATAATTGTCCTGATGGTTGTCATTATAAGAATTATGCGTGTTTTGACACTAAGAATACTTTAAGTGTGAGGTCCGTCAAGGCGATTGATACTTATGCTAAAGCATTGGCGTGGGTTGATGGTTCGGACGATGTTAATGTCAAGCATCTTTCTTTAATATCTCCTTATGCTACTTGGCATAAAACTCCTTTTAATAATGATATAACTCAAAAAAGTCTTCATGGTAAAAGAGAGGATTCTTTTCAGCAACATCTTATGTACAAAACAGTTAATGGAATAAAATTAAGGTTTGACAAGACAAAAAATAAGCAGGAGGAGATGATAAATTATATTATGAGTGGTGAAGATGATAAAGCCAGGGAGTTAGCGGAAAAAATGGATCATCCTGTTTTCAAGGAGTATTTAAAATGAAGGATACAGATTTATGGTTGGAAGTATTGGAATCTTTAGGTAATCCTATTTTAGAACAGCCTAGGTATAGTTCTGAGATTCCCACGGCGGCTATAAATTTAGAAACAACGGAGATTTTAATAAATCCTACTTTTGTTAAAAACTTAAATGCTCCTATTCATGAAACTTTAAAAGGCGTCATGGCTCACGAGGCTAATCATCACGTCACTGCTCCTTATGACTTGGCAACTAATATTATAATTGATCAAGAAGCAGCTAGTGTAAGTGAGAAGCATGCTAATAAAATATCTAATTATTTTCTGGATGTTGTTATAAACCTCGACCTTGTAGATCGGGATATAAATGAAATAAGCAGTACTTACAGAGGTATGGATTTGAATGCTGAGATAGATAAGACTCTGAGGGCTCTTTATATTCACAGAACTGATCTTGACTTTGGTAAGATAGTCAGGGGTGATTTTGATATTGATGTTTTAATGAAATTAGACGACTTATCATATTCTCCTGACATGGAGAGTATGAAATTTGAAGTTAAAGAATTTGGCCATGCAATTAAACACTTATTGGATGAAAAAAGCAGTGGTTTTATAGATGATATAAATTCTGAAAATTACTCCGAGGCTAGTAGGAAGACTGCGGTTATAGAAGCTGCGGATCATTTAACTCCAGATACTTTTAAAAAATACGGCTCTTTAAAAGATTATTATGACTTACTCTCTAAAAAACACACGTTCCAAATAAAAAAACAAAACACGCCTAGTTTTAACGAGAATCATTCAGAGTGGGAAGTAGGTGATGAATATTCTAAGATTGATATTTATAAAAGTAAAAATAAATTTTTGCCTGGTGTGACTATTAAAAGAGAAAAAGTGAATGGTAAGCAGAAAGAAAAAAAGTATAACGACGCCCTCATAATGCTTGACAGCAG
>CAZAFP010000111.1:0-2513 GCA_964484835.1 uncultured Methanosarcinales archaeon | reverse complement strand
TTTATGGAGCCTTTGCTTAAAGAACTGCCTTTAGAATATGCGGTTGAGATGAATCGTTTAATAGAACTTGAGATGGAGGGTAGTTTAGGATGAATACAGAAGATTCTTTAGTTCTTGAACAATATGGAAGAAAACAAGGATTTCAAGATGTTAGGATTGGAAAGTCTAAGAAATTCAGAGAAACACCTATAGTTGATAGAAAGCATGGCTTAGGTATTAAGACTAAATTGGATTGGTTGAATCTTGATAATTTAGAAGTTCATAACACTACTGATTTTTTAGTTGAACACGAACAATATTATAATGAAGGTAAGATAAAAATATTTGAAGGTAGCGAGATTGAAAATCTTGACTTGCCAGGCATGGATAAGATAAAGGAAGAGTTTTTTAAAAGTTTTAAAAACAGCTGGGGAAGTTGGAAAGAGAAAATTGAATATTTGCACGAGCTTGTTAGTAAGACTAGACTTATTTACATCCCAGAAGATACTCTGATCGAGGATACTGTTTTTTTAAGAAAAGTATTGAAAGGTAATTGTTTCGAACAGAACTTTCTTTATGTAGGTAAAAATTCTAAGGCTAATATTTATTATAAAGTGTTGAATAATAAAGAAGGCTTAGGTAGTGATTTCTTGAACGTTTATGTTGATGAAAACGCTACTTTGAATTTGGTTAATAGTAAAGACTTGACAAAGGATTATTATTTGCATAGTAAGAATTTGAAAGTCGCTGGTAAGAATAGTAATATGAATATTACCACTGCTGATTTTGGAGGTAAGTTAATCGTTAATGAAACTTTGATAAGGCTTGAAGGTGAAGGAAGTAGTGCTAATACTAATAATATTTATTACTCCACAGATGGAGAAAGATATGATTTGAGTTGTACAAGTGAACACATCGGCAGGAATAGTTATTCTTTGTTAAACAGCAAAGGCTGTATTAGGAATGCTAGTTCATTAGTTAGAGGTTTGGTTAAGATTACAAAGCCTGCTTTTGACAGTAATGGTTATCAACAATCCGACGCTTTGTTACTTGATGAAAATGCGAAGATTACTAGCATCCCAGATTTGGAAATACAAAATGATCAAGTTAAGTGCAGCCACGGAAGTACTGTTTCAAGGTTGGAAGAAGAGAAGATCTTCTATATGAGAAGTAGAGGTGTAAGTGAGGAGGAAGCGGAGAAGAAATTAATTGAAGGTTTTTACCATCCTTTGCTTGATAATCTTTCTGAAGAGTCTAGAAATGAGTTGCATAAGAGGTTGATGAATAAAAATGAATAAAGACTTTCCAATTTTAAAAAGCATTAGCTATTTGGATAATGCTGCTACTACTCAGAAGCCTTTGCAAGTTATTAACAGGATAAAAAAGTTTTATGAAGAAGAAAATAGTAATATTCACAGAGGTATTTATTCTTTAAGCGAGGAAGCCAGTGAGTCTTACGAAAAAGCCCGAGATGTAGTGGCTGGTTTTATTAATGCAGAGCCTGAAGAAGTTATATTTACGAGCGGAGCGACGGAAGGTTTAAACGCTTTAGCTAGGAATTACAAGGAAGAAGTTTTAGTTACTGAGATGGAGCATCATAGTAACTTTGTTCCTTGGCAAATCCATAGTAAAGATTTTAGAGTCGTGCCTTATGATGAAATTGAAAATATTAGTGATTACGTTACTGAAAAAACAAGAGTTGTTAGTTTTACACATATGTCAAACGTCACAGGTAAAATAATGAATGTTAAATCCTTGGTTAGTAAGATAAGAAAGAAGAATCCAGATACTGTGATTGTTGTCGATGGTTGTCAAGCCGTAGCGCACATGAAAGTTGATGTTAAAGATTTGGACGTTGATTATTACGTTTTTGGCAGTCATAAAATATACGGTCCATCAGGCGTCGGTGTTATTTATGGTAAGAAAGAATTGTTAAAAAATTTGAAGCCTTTTAATTATGGAGGAGGTATGATTCGCGAAGTTGAAAATGACGAAACTACTTTTTCTGAAATACCAAATAAGTTCGAAGCAGGGACGCCTAATGTTGAAGGTGTTATTGGATTAGCAGAGGCCGTTACTTACTTAAGAAAAGATTTTGGTAGTAAGATGGAGAAAGAAAAAGAACTACAAGATTATTTGTTAAAAAAATTAGAGAATGTTAAGCATATTGAATTAATAGGACATGACAGTAATGGTTACGGCCCCGTTGTTAGTTTTAACATTAATGGAGTGCACCCGCATGATGTTGCAGAATTTTGTAATAAAAACAATGTTTGTATAAGAGCAGGGCATCACTGTGCACAGCCTTTGATGAAAGCTTTAGATATTAATGCGACATGCCGTGCTAGCTTAAGTTTTTACAATACAAAAAAGAATGTTGATAAACTAATTAAAAGTTTGGAAGAAGCAGAGAGGGTTATAAATGGACATGTATAGAGAACTCCTTTTGGAACATTATAAGAATCCTGTGAATTACGGCAGTATAGAAGATGCTGATGTTAGTTACGAAGATAAAAACCCATTATGCGGAGACG
>CAZAFP010000110.1:0-2584 GCA_964484835.1 uncultured Methanosarcinales archaeon | reverse complement strand
CAGATGATTTTTGTTTTAAATTAAGTAAAGAAGAAGTTAATATTATGGTGTCGCAAAATGCGATACCTTCTACAAAACACCTAGGCGGTAGTTTACCTTATGTTTTTACAGAACAAGGTATTGCTATGTTATCATCTGTTATAAAAAGCAAAAAAGCAATCCAAGTTAATATTAAGATCATAAGAGCTTTCATTACTATGCGTAATTTTCTTTTAAAAAATAAAGATGTTCTTAATCGATTAAACACTATTGAAAAGAAGCAAATAGAGTACGAAATTAAAACAGATAAAAACTTTGAGAAAGTTTTTGATGCACTTCAATTAAAAGAACCAAAACAAGGAGTTTTCTTCGAAGGACAAATATTTGATGCTTATCTGTTTGTTTCAAAACTAATTAAAAAAGCAAAAAATGAAGTAATACTTATTGATAATTACATTGATGAATCAATACTTGAAATTTTTACGAAAGCGAATGTAAAAGTTAATATTTTTACAAGAAACGCTCTTAATTTAGATATTATAAAAGTTGAAAAACAATATAGTAACATCAAAATTAATCTATTTGACAAATCTCATGATCGCTTTTTAATAATCGACGATGAAATTTACCACTTTGGTGCTTCTCTAAAAGATTTGGGTAAGAAATGGTTTGCTTTTTCTAAGTTAGAAAAAGGTTCTTTAAAAATAATAGAAAAAATAAAAAATTAGTCGTTTCCATATAATATGCTTCTCGATAGTTCTTTCGTGTCTGTTCTTGTTGAGTCAGTTCCCTTGAACAAATTACCTTCGTATAAATTAGGGAACATACTTTCGAATCTGTACTGGTTAATTCCCTCATTCATTTCAAGCATATTATTAAACAAACTATCGTATACAGCATTATTAAAAATACTCTCCTGAACATCATTCATGTTATTCACTGTAGACTCTAAGCTTTCATTTAAGTTATGCATTCTTACCACATCTTTTTCCATAACATCATATATTTTCATTTTATTGTTATGACTATCTTCCAAGACTGATTGCATACTTTCTGGTAACGATTCATATTGTTCAATAGTAGCATTTCTTAATGAGTCATAATGACTAGTTATTTCGTCTACGCTTCCGAATTTGTTCTGAGCCGTAGCATCGTTCTGATTTAACAAAGAGCTTGCTACTATTGCTCCTCCAATTAACCAATTTTTCCATTTCATATTCTTCACATTTCTCCATAAATTAATTTTTGTACATTTCATTCATTGTATGAATAGTATCCACCAAGTTTTTTCTTATAGGCATAGTTCCTGAGACGAAAAAGTTGTCATGCTTGGTTCCTTTTTCTTCACTACCTTCCACTACACGTATTGAACTTACTGTGTCTGCAATATCTTTTACAATTGAATAATTGCTAGGAACCCTTCCATTTACAGAGACTTGATCGAGATTTTCTTTAAGAGACTCTTCAAATCTTACTAATTCACTGTAAGGCATACTGTCCGTAAAAAATCCGAAAGCATCTTCCCTACCATGAGAATGCTTAAGAGAATTTCCTATCATTTCGTGTTGTTTAATGAAACTTTCTTTATGCACTTCAAGTAAATCCTTAATACTCCCAGGATTAATCTCTGCAGGACCACTTTCATAGCTAAATGGTGCTTCATTTAAAGTAGTTATGTGGTTGTTAACATATCCATCCTCTAAAGCGACAGCTTTGCCTGTTTGGTAAAATAGCGGATTAGCTATTGTAGTTGTAGTTACATCCCGCTTATCCCCGTTCTCAGAATTCTCTGTAAACCCTAAGTTCATAGATAAAGGAAGATATAAGTTTCCTTTCTTTTCGAAATTTTGTTGCATAGCTAAACTTATTCCAGAGCCATCTACAGCTCCAATTCCACTGTTAAGTTGGTCTACTAATTCTTCTACACCAATGTTTTTTCCGTTCAAATTTTTTAAATTCATCTTATTATTCCCCCAATAATTTATTACTTGTTAATGACTAACCCTTAACAATATTAATGTTATTACTTGTTTTTTGGTAGATTCAGGAAGTTTTCCTTTATTGAATCACCAAACCTGTTTTTTTAATTGCTTTTCAATAGTAACAATTTAATTTGTTTTAAATTATGTCATTGAATTTTTGAATAAAAGTTAAAAAAACAAAATAAAAACAACATTTTATTCAAAATTTGTTGCTTATAACGACTTTCGTTATTTACTAGTAGTTAAACACATTATATATTTAAATATTATTTCCTCACCCAAGGGGAAAAATATATTAACTCATTAATCATCGGTAAACGATAAAAACAACATTTTATTCAAAATTTGTTGCTTATAACGACTTTCGTTATTTACTAGTAGTTAAACATGTTATATATTTAAATATATATGGGAATTAATCACCCACAATATTTATATAGTTATTAAATAACACAAATGCATGAAAGAAATTTTTTACGAACTGGGACTAGACGAAAAAGAAACTGAAATATACTTAACACTAACAAAAATAAGAAAAGGAAAAGTAGGAGACATCTTAAAAAAAACAAAAATAGAAAGAAGAACAATATACGACGTTTTAGAAAGACTCATACAAAAAGGAT
>CAZAFP010000109.1:0-2590 GCA_964484835.1 uncultured Methanosarcinales archaeon | reverse complement strand
GAGTTCAAAAAACTACTGTTTTGAAAAAACTTTTAATAAAAAAAAGATTTCTTTAAACCCGATGAAACTTTACAAAGAGGCTGTTTTATTCTTAAAAGGCTTATTAATGGGCATATCAGATATAATACCAGGGATAAGCGGGGGAACAATAGCCTTAATAACAGGCATCTACGCACAATTAATACATTCCATAAAAGACTTAACACACATACCAAGCCTTCTAGCAAAAAAAGAATTCAAAAAATCAATAGATTTAATCAATTTCAAATTTTTCACACCTTTAGTAATAGGCATAGCCTTGGCCATATTAATAGGAAGCCACATAATAGGCTATTTTTTAGACAACTACCCAGGTATGGTTTATGGGTTCTTCATAGGCCTCATACTAGTAAGCGCTCACTCTATAATGTCCAAATTAAAACTTAACACTAAAAACTTCTTTTTTTCAACAATAGGAGTTCTAATAGGATTATCCCTTGGCTTTTTAGCATTCAACCTACCCGAACCATCATTAATGGGCGTCTTCCTAATAGGATTCATATCCATATCCGCTATGATCTTGCCAGGTATTAGCGGTGCTTACATCCTTTTGATACTAGGACAATACGAATTCATAATAAACATGGTAAGAAATTTCTACAACGAAATGTTAAATGTATTGTCTTTCGCATTAGGTGCTATAATAGGACTGGCTGTTCTATCCAGGATAATAAGTTATTACTACAAAAAACACAAAAACAATGTTTTGTCTTTACTAGTAGGATTAAAACTAGGCGCATTAATAGTACCTTTCAGAGAATTATCCAACGCAGACACACTAATAGGTCATTTATTAATTCTAATAATAATTCTGTCATATGCAATATACAAAATAATCAAGTAATTATTATACAATAGTAACTTTTTTATATTATTTATCATTTAAAAAAATTTATCATGACTACATTAGACGATCAACTAGAACCAATACGTTCGCAACTCAAACAAACAATAACTCTTAACAAACTATTAAAATCTTTCAAAACAGACTCAAAAAACAAACCAGGGCTTACAAATTATTTGGCTGATCCTTTCATGCAATACGAAGTAGCAACAATTTTTGAGAAAGAAAGAAGTGTTCATTTAGATCAAGACTACATAATGTCTTTAAGACTGGACCAAGAAACAGACCGAGGATTAGCATTATTCCTACTAAAACCTGGAGATTATCCTCATTTCAACCAGTTCAACCCTGGCTTAGTACAAAGCGCAATATTTTACAAAGACGACGATATAAAAACAGAACACTATTCTAAAGAACTACGTCCTTTCTTAAAAGAAAAAGAAGAATACATAAATCAAGACCGTCCATGAAGACGAGACTCGAACTTCCTCACAGCATTCTTTATACCATCTAAGTCATTAACAATTTCTAAAAGATCTCCGTACTCCTCTTTTAGAAATTCAATGTAATCTTCTTTATGAGGATGACCATGCCTTAACAAAACACAAGGAACACCTCTCTTCAAAAAACCTTCCAAAGCACTAGGGGTGTCGTCTATCATACAAACAACATCGCCCACGTTATCCAAAATCTCATGCTTAATCTTAGTACCTCTATAATGAATAGTTTCAAAACCAATATCATGCCTCTCAGACCACAACTCAGTAGACTTCCTAGCATTATTATACGTAATATCAGGATTCTTATCACAACAACGAGCAGTCAAACCATGAATCTCAAAACCGTCCTTTTTCAACTCTTTATTCAACTCCCTAAGCTCCTCATTATAACCCTCGACAAAATAAGAACTATCTCCAAAATCCTTCACGATCTTCCTAAACCACTTAATCAACTCAGAATCTTCCTGAAAACCCAACTCTGAAATATCAAAGCCATTATTTAAAAAATAATCATGAAAATAAATATAATCACTATCTTCGTAGTTTTTTATAACACCTTCTGGTAACAAACCTTCTCCTCTCAAATAAGCACAAAACTGCTTCTTAAAAGGAAAACTAATGCCATCAATATCTTGCAAGATTAACTTTCTCATTCTAAACTCTGCAAATAACGCTCTGCACTCATAGCAGCCATACAACCACTACCTGCCGCGGTAACAGCCTGTCTGTACTTCTTATCCTGAACATCCCCTCCTGCAAAAACACCGGGTATATTAGTCTCAACATTATTCTTAGTCAAAATATAACCTTCATCATCCATATCAACATGGCCTTTGAAAATCTTAGTGTTAGGAATATGACCAATAGCTAAGAACACGCCGTGACAACTCTTCTCACTAACCTCGCCAGTCTTAGTATCTTTCAATTTAACACCAGTAACTCCTTTCTTATCATCCCCTAAATACTCAACAATCTGGGAATTCCAAATAATATCGGTCTTAGGATTCTCAAAAAACTTATTCTGCATAATCTTACTAGCTCTCAACTCATCCCTTCTATGAACCACCGTGACTTTACTAGCGAACTTAGTTAAGAAAATAGCCTCTTCCATAGCAGTATCTCCGCCGCCTACAATAACAACCTCTCTACCTTTGTAAAAAGCACCATCGCAAGTAGCACAAGTACTAACACCTTTACCCATGAACTT
>CAZAFP010000108.1:0-2645 GCA_964484835.1 uncultured Methanosarcinales archaeon | reverse complement strand
CCAAAGGATCATAACTGCCCTTACTAACTGGCTCTCCCTTCTCATTAGTACTGCCGCTAAGATCAATAACATGAACCAATACATCGGCCATGTTCAAATCATTCAAGAATTCCAAACCCATACCCTTGCCCTCGTGAGCACCAGGAACAAGACCGGCGACGTCAATAACATCCACGGGGACGAATCGATTACTGTTTATACAATAACCAGTACGAGGATTACAAGTAGTATCGAACTCTTTATCGGCACACTCCACGCGTACAAAACCAACTCCTTTATTAGGCTGGATAGTGGCGAAAGGATAATTAGCAATCTCAACATTAGCCATAGTCGAAGCCTTAAAAAAAGTACTCTTGCCACAGTTAGGCTTGCCAACGATACCGATTAACATAACAAGAGAGAAAAAGAAAGGGGTTTTTAAAACTTTACCAACTAAATATGTTTCAAACTACTCTTCACCTTACTCTGGAAGTTCTCCAGATTTTCCAAAACCTTTTTTTCAATAACATCTTTCTTAACCCTCTTGTAAATAAATTTATAACCGCCAGTTTCATAATTAACCTGGGTTCTAAAAACAAGATCTTTCTCAATCAAAAGCTTAAGATTCCTCTGAACAGTACTCAAATCCTTACCCAAGTTCTTAGCAATACCCTCGGAATCTAAATCACTCTCACAATCCAAAAGATGAAGAATCAAATACTCAGTCTTAGAAAGATTAAACGCGCACCTCAAAAGTTCTTCAACAGTAATGGTCTTACAAGCCAGGTTTATCATAACAAGAGAGAATGAAAAAGACTTTTTAAAACTTTAGAAATAGAACTGCAAATAAAAACCAGCATTCTGAAGTTCTAAGACAAGTATATAAAAAAATATGCCATTCCAAATAATAAGGTGATTAGAAAATGAAAATAAAACCATCAACTGTAAAAAAACAAAAAACACTCATAATAGACGTAAGAACTCCTAAGGAATACAAAGAAAAACACATACCAGGAAGTTTTAACATACCACTAAATGAAATACCAAAGTACAAAGACGAGCTAAGCAAGCTAGATAAAAATATATCCTTCCTATGCAAGTCAGGAAACAGAGCAAGCCAAGCCTGTGACATTTTAAAAGAAAACAAGATAAACCCAAGATCCATCGAAGGAGGAATACAAGCATGGGAACAAGAAGGCTATCCAGTAAAATACGGCCCTAAAACATGGGACTTAGAAAGACAAGTAAGAATGGGAGCAGGTTCTATAGTATTGGTGGGTGTAGCATTAGGATTGTTAGTTAATCCTTTCTTATACGCTATATCAGCATTCGTAGGACTCGGACTTATGTACTCAGCTGTAACAAATACTTGCGGGATGGCATTCTTGCTAAGCAGAGCTCCTTGGAATAAAGTCAAAACAAACACAGGACATACATTAAAACAAATAAAAGGTGAAACAGCATGATATTCAGACAAATAGAAGATAAAGACCTAGCACAATACAGCTACTTAATCGGCTGTCAAAAAACAAAAGAAGCGATAATAGTAGACCCACAAAGAGATGTACAAAAATACTACGACTTAGCAAGAAAAGAAGGAGTGGAAATAACAAAAGCAGTAGATACACACATACACGCAGACTACATATCAGGTTTAAGAGAATTCGCAGAAAGAAACGTTAAAGTCTACGCCTCAAAAGAAGGCGGGGAAGACTGGCAATACGAATGGCTGAAAAACTCAAACTACAACCACGAACTAATAGGGGATGGTGATGAAATAAACATAGGAAACATAACCTTAAAAGCAGTACACACCCCTGGACATACGCCTGAACACTTAACATACTTAGTCATAGACAAAGCAAGAACAGAAGAACCAATGGGAGCACTAACAGGAGACTTCATATTCGTAGGAGACGTAGGAAGACCCGACTTGTTAGAAAGCGCCGCGAAGATACAAGGACAAATGGAACCAAGCGCGAAGACATTATACAGCTCCATACAAAAATTCAAACAACACAAGCCAGGACTCGTGATATTCCCAGGACACGGAAGCGGAAGCGCATGTGGAAAATCACTAGGAGCAGTTCCATATACAACGTTAGGCTACGAATTAGAAAATAACCTTGCTTTAAAATACGATAAAGAAGAAGACTTCGTGAAATACATACTAAAAGACCAACCAGAACCACCTATGTACTTCGCAAGGATGAAAAAAGAAAACAAAGAAGGACCAGACATATACAAAGAAAGAATCCTAGAAAAACTAAACGAACCAATAGGAAAAGTTCTTAACATTACAGAGGAAAAACACGCGAATGCGATAAAAGCCAAGCCAGGAAAACAAGTAGCTGAAACAGCAGGAAGTTATATAGAAAAAGATGAAGCTATAACAATACTAGGAACAGAAAAACTAGAAGAAGTCAAAAAAACCTTGATGAACATAGGCCTTGACAACGTAAAAGGCTACATCGAACACTTAGAAGAAAAACCACTCAGGGAAACAAAAGGAAGACACTTACTAGATGTTAGGAAGAACTCCGAAAGACAAGAAAGACCTGTAGAAGACTCTCTACACGCACCTCACACGAGACTTCCAGAACACTTAAAAAAATTAAATCCTGAAAACGAAGTCTTGGTATTCTGCGAAACAGGAGACAGATCAG
>CAZAFP010000107.1:0-2692 GCA_964484835.1 uncultured Methanosarcinales archaeon | reverse complement strand
ACATTCGTCATTACCAAAATACTCTTAAAAGACTCCTTCAAAATCCACAGGATTAAAAAATTCCACGTCGCATACGACAATACAGACCTAAAAAAAGTAAGAAAAGACACGAAGATAGTGAGCTTTGACAAATGGTACCGCCACAAAGACATTCGTTTCAAATACTTAAACGCGGGGCACATTCCAGGAAGCGCGATGATTCTAGTAGAAGTCGACGGTAAAAGATTGCTTTACACAGCCGATTTCAACACCAAAAAAACACCTCTTATGTTCAACACAGTAATGTCCAACGAAAGAAAAAATGTAGACGTACTAATAACAGAATCCACATATGGCTATAGAGACTTGCCAGACAGGCCAGACGTTATAAAAGAATTCTTAGAAAAAGTAAGAAACGCCGTTGACAGAGGAGGCTCAGTATTAATACCTGTTTTTGCATTAGGAAGAGCACAAGAAGTATTAATATTACTGAATGAGCTGGATAGAGACGTTCCCATATACTTAGATGGTATGGCTAAAAAAATAACGCGTAAAATACTAGCTAACAAAAGTAAATTCGTAGACAACAAAGAAATCTTAAAAGATATGTTCTACAACAGAATTAACTGGGTTAGTAGTGAAAGAAAAAGAAAACACGCACTAAACAAACAAGGTATATTCGTAACAACATCTGGAATGCTACAAGGAGGTCCTGTCTTGGAATACTTAAAAGAACTATGGCACGACGAAAAAAACCTCGTCTCTCTAATGGGGTTCCAAGCCAAAAATTCAAATGGGCGTCACTTATTAGAAGAGGGATATGTTTACCTCGATGGCTGGAAAACAGAAGTAAAATGTGAAGTTCACAAATTTGACTTCTCAGGACATGCAGGAAGAGAAGACATACAAAATCACATTAAAGAAATAAATCCAGAACATCTTATACTTCAACATGGTGATGAAGAAGCGATCAATGCATTAAAAGAATGGTCTCAACAAAATATTAAAGGAAAGGTTTACACTCCTGTAATAAACGAAAAATACGAGTTATGATTATAGAGTGACAAGAAAGTTTTTAATAATAACTTAGTGTAAGTTACTCAAGAGGTGATTTATTATCTTCGGTTTGTTTAAAAAGAAAAAAAAAGAGGAAGATGTAGGAATACAAAAAAACACTCCTGGATCTAAAACAGATTCTGAAAAAGAAGGATTTGATACTCCCGACCCTTCTTCCAAGCTAGATGATTTGAAAAATTCTTTTTCTGAAGACAAACAGTCACAAGAAAAACCTAAAGAAGAATTTGGAAAAAACCCTAGGTGGAAACTTTCTTCAGATTTCGAAAACTACGATTCTACAGAGGACACTTCCGAGTCAGAGTCTGATTTTGAAAAACTAAAAAATGACTTAAAAAACGAATCTGAAGAAAAACCAGAAGATTCTAAAACTAGTAAAGACTCCGAAGAAAATTTAGACAAACACTCACAGGATAAAGAAGATAACAAACCAGAAGAAAAATCTCTTGCTAAAAATAAAGAGGATTCGAAACAAATCCCTCAAGAAAAAACAAATTCAGAAGAGAAAGATAAAGAAACGAAATCTGAAAATCGAGAACAAACTAAAGAAAAATCTGAAAAAGAATCTGAAGAAAATAAAACAACCAAACTCGTGGATAAAGAAGCCAGCTTCGAAATACCTGATTTCAGCGAAGAAGACTTAGACTTCGACCTAGGCATGGACGAATTTATGCCTGAAGAAAAAGAACAAGACACTAGCGAAAGCACGAAGTACGACAAAGAATTACCTTTTTTAGATTTATCTAAAGAAAAAACTTTCGTAGAACCAAATCAAAACAACAGAGATATTGTATTCGTAGAACACGATGAATACCTCAAAGTTCTTTCTTTAAAAAATGACTTAAAATCATACACTAAAAAAGACAAAGGCGTAATCAATAAAGTTTATTCGAATCACGAAACAGAAGTCAAAACGTTAGAGCACGCTAAAGAAAAACTAAATGATATGAAACAAAGTTTATTGTACATCGACAGAAAATTATTCGATAAAAAAGAAGGTGATGAATAATGAGCACTCCATTATATGTTAAATTAGAAGAATACAAAGACGTTGAAAAAGTCCTCTCTGAAGTAAGAAAGAGCTTAAACGAGACAAAAAAAGAAATAGAAGAACTAAAACAAATGAGAGAGAAAGAACAACAATTCATAGACGCGTGGGAAGAAGACGCGAAGAAAGTAGAAGCCCAACTAAACAAGATAAATGTTTTATTATTATCGGAGGAATCTGAAAAATGAGTTTTTACAGCAGAATTAACAGCCCTGACGAATTCAGAAAAGCGTTGTTAACTACTGCTAAGACCGTCATACTAACACAAACAGATTACGAAGAACTAAAATCAATAAAACAAAAAAAATCAGAATTGATAAAAGCCATGGAAAAAAACATGGACTCCATAGGAGAACTAGGATACGAGTTAGAAAAATTACTAACAAATACAAACATAAAGAAAAAACTAGACGCGAAAGCACCCAATTCATACAACTACTACGAAGAAGAAGACAAAACAGAAATCAAACCAACACCAACGCCTAAACCTAAAGCAAGCCCGAAACCAAAGTCTAAAGAAATACCTCAAGAAAGAACTTTCAAACAAGATAACAACGAACTTAACGAACTAGACAGACTAGAACACACACT
>CAZAFP010000106.1:0-2717 GCA_964484835.1 uncultured Methanosarcinales archaeon | reverse complement strand
GATCCACCGGTATCACCGTTTTTACTCAATCATCGCGAATAACGCTCATCGCTCCCACACTGGAGCCGGTGATTATAGCCTGGTTAAACCATGCCCCCATAGTAAAAAAAAGAATGACAAAGGGTTTAAAAAATATTCGAAAAAATCATTTAACTACCTCCAAGGCATAAAATTTATAATAGGGAGTTGATTCACCTAATAACATGTTCGACTTCAATTCAAAACCAAGAATATTTACAAAATCAGACAACATAAAAAAACAACTAAACAAAGTTCAAGACATATCGCACTTGTTGAATCAAGACTTACTCGTACACGTTAAAAACACAAATAAAAAAGACATATACTTAATCGAAATGGGAAAGCCATACATTAACCAAGAAGATATAACAAGCTTTTTACAAGGTCTCGAAGAAAAATTCTCAGAACAAAGACAACCAATGTACCAACTAATAGCAAAACCTGACGGGTTTCAAGAAGTACTAACAAGACAACTAGGAGGCCCGGTGGAATCTTCTTACCTGCCTTCAACATTCGTAGTGAATTCAGCAAGATTAGACGAACTATCTTTTAACATGGCAAACAATGGCTGGACGCCTGAGTACGTAAATAGAATAGCAGAAGAATACCAAAAAAATAATTCTTTAATACAAAAAATTTATTAACACAATAAAAGGATATCGTAATATGAAGATTATAATAAAAAAAGACTACGACGAAGTTTCAAAAAAAGCCGCGGAGATACTCAAACAAGAAATAAAAAAAACACCGGAAACAAGCTTAGGCCTCGCAACAGGAAGCACACCCCTCGGCTTATACAAAGAACTCATAAAAGAATACAAAAAAGGAGAAATAGACTTCTCAAAAGTAAAAACATTCAACCTAGACGAGTACTACCCCATAACCAAAGACGACCCGCAAAGCTACCATTATTTCATGCACGAGAACTTCTTTAACCATATAAACATAAAAAAACAAAACATTCACTTACTAAACGGACTAGCAAAAGACCCCGATCAAGAATGCGAGAAATACGAAGAAAAACTAAAAGATACGAAAAGAACACAAATACTAGGCATAGGAACTAACGGACACATAGCATTCAACGAACCAGGCTCATCCTTCAACAGTAGAACAAGACAAGTAGAACTATCCAAGAATACAATAAAAGACAACTCAAGATTCTTCAAAAAAGAAGAAGAAGTTCCGAAATACGCCCTAACCATGGGCTTAAAAACAATCCTGGAATCAAAAAAGATAATACTACTAGCAACGGGGGAGAAAAAAGCAGAGGTAATAAAAAAAGTAATAGAACAAGACATAAACCCAGCCATACCCGCTACTATACTAAAAAAACACAGAGACGTCACAATAATACTCGATGAAGAAGCAGCAAAAAAACTAAAGAAAATACCGAGGAATATAAACGGGCATACAATACTAACATCCCAGAACATGCCAGAAAACAAGAATATAATGGTCATATCCCCCCATCCAGACGATTCATGCATAAACCCAGGAGGGACAATAATAAAACTAGCACAATCAAACAATATAGACATACTAGTAATGACCACAGGACATAGAGCAAGTATAAACAACAAAACCAAAGAAGAAAGAATAAAAATAAGAGAAGACGAAGTAAAAAAAGAATGCAAGATACTCGATGCCAAACCACACTTCTGCAGGTTAAAATTCTACGACGAAGACGAGATTAAAGAAGACACAGAAACGATAAAACAAAAAATAAAAGAATTAAAACCAGACATAATACTAATACCTCATGAAAACGACGAGCACAAAACACACTTAATCTCAAGACAAATAGTACTAAACGCTTTAAAAGAACTAAAACAAAAAACAGAACTTTGGAATTACGAAACGACATGGTCGTTATTCAAAAACAAGAAGTTCAACATGATAGTACCTCTTACGAATTATGAAATACAACAAAAAATAAAATCAATAGAATGCCACAAATCACAAATAGCAAGAACGAGGTACGACCAAGCAGCCAAAGCACTAGCAAGCTTCAGAGCAGCACTAATACCAGAACAAGCACTGACAACATACGGAAAAGAAGGGATGAAACTAGCCAAGTACATAGAACTAATACAAATAGAACATTAAAAGGTGATTGATAATGAAAAATGTCTTAAACGCATACCTAACAAGAAAGCCAACAGAAATTACAAAAACACTAAAACAAAAAAGCGAAGAACTCAAAGACAGTGATTTAAAACAAATAGTGCTGCTATCTAAAGAATTAGAATATACCTCTAATTTAATACAATGGGATATGTTAAAAGGATCTAAAAACAACCACCCGGAAGATTACCTGAACTCTTTAAAAGAAGAAAATAAAAACTACGTGGCAGTATCGCTAACACCAGAAAACATACAACTAGAAACTAACAGAAAACCTTTTTTAGTATCAGAAAACGGACTGGTAACAGAACCCATAACACAAATAGTCCCTGTAAACAAAGAAACAACCAAACAATTAATAAAACACGCACACATAGATGAAAATTACATAAACAAAATATTTTCACAATACAAACTTTAATTACTTATAATCTCAACAACATCCCCTGCTTTTAACTTATGCTCTTTACCAACAGTTCTCTTACTCTTAACATCAACTGCACGGATAAAACCTTTACCAAGATCAGTATGAACTTTATAAGCAAAATCCAACGCGGTGCTATCAGAAG
>CAZAFP010000105.1:0-2765 GCA_964484835.1 uncultured Methanosarcinales archaeon | reverse complement strand
GTTTTTATCAGTCCTTAGTTATGTATCTGAAAGGATTAATTTTTATTTCTTAAGTGCACTGGAAGCAGCTAATATAATAGAAATAGTTGGATTGGATTTAATTAAAGGTAATATTGTTATTTTAAGTTTTTTCTTGCCTTTGTTTTTAATAGCACCGTTATTTATTATGCTTATTAAAACAATGTTTGATGAGGACGTTAAAATGAAAATAGCAGAATATCAGTTTAACTTCTTACAACCTGATATATTCAATATATCTCAAACCAGTGTAGATTTTGAGATTTGTAAAAACTTTATGACAGGAGAACCCTGTATTGTTCCAGAGAAAAAATTATATGAACATATTTTATTAGAAGGTGGTACAGGATCTGGTAAAACTGCAACTATCATAAAACCTTATCTAAATCAGTTATATAAGCAAAAAAACTTTTTCATAGAAAGCCAGAAACGACTAGCTTTTCAAGCTATCAGTGAAAACGTAGCTACATTAAAAGCACCTATATCTAATTTTTGGTTTAATCAAAATTTCTCAATGGATTATATTTTACCCAAAGAAGATGAAAAAGCGAGAAAAAGATATATTGAGATTTTCAAAGACTTTATAATAGGCGAACGAAAAAGCGAAAAACAACTAGTAAGTAAATCTATCTCAAAAGAAGAAGATATTATTGAATTTCCTACTTTAAAATTTAAGGAAAAATACAAACTAACCATTCATTATTATAAGAACGACTTTTTAAAAGACAAAAGCAAGATAATATTAGAGAAAAATGAGTTTAAAAAAATTAAAATAAGTAATATTGAAGTAGTGATAGAGCCGAGCACTCCAAATCAAGAATCACAAGAACTACAAAAAGAAGAACAAGATGATAGCACTAACGAAAGCGACTTAGTATTAAAGCTTAAAGCATTAAATATTACAGAAGGAGAGTGTCTTGAAGTTAAGTTAAATACAGAGCAAGAAGACGAAATTGTTTATAAGAATGTTGGCGTAACAGTTATAAGTCCAGATGGGGAGTTGGCAAAAGATGCGATAAAAATAGCAGACAATTACAATGTAACGGTACATAAAATAGACCCATCTATGGAAGAAATAAACAAGGGTAATGTTGCTAAATACAACCCTATGGCAGGAAGTTCTCCAGAAAAGACAGCAGATGACATATCCTCTATCTTGATGTCATTAGAACAAGGAGATGGTGGGGAAAGTAAAGCTTACTTTGTTAATGCAGGAGTGAGAGCCGTAAGAAATCTAGTTATAATACTTAAAATAGCATATCCTTCTTTAAATGAAGGAAAAGATCCTACCTTAATAGACTTACTAAGCTTACTAAACGACCCCGATAGAGTGAAAAATTACGTAGAATATGTTGAGACAGATGCGTATCTATCAGAAAGATGGAGCTCGGTAATAGACTACCTGAAAGCTTGTTTTTATCCACCTCCTCTTGATAATAATGGTAGGGTTATTCCCGGCACAAATATAGGATCTCAATCAATGAAAACTAAAGAAGCTATAGGTGGTGTTATTAACCAGTTAGATAACTTCTTGGGAAGAGAAGAAGTAAAATACATACTTTGTAACAGAAATCAAGATGAAAACATTAACTTGTCAGAAATTTTATACAAAGGTGAATGCTTAGCTATCTCTACTAGACAGAACGATTTAGGGCATAAATTAGGAAAGGCTTTTGCTTTATTTTTCATACTTAGTATTCAAACAGAAGTTTTAAGTAGGTTTGCAGAACACGAGAATCCAGAAGTTCCACACATTTTAATAATAGACGAATTTCCTATGTATATCAATTACAAAACTAAAGACTTTTTTACTTTTGCTCGTAAGTATAAATGTTCTACCTTAGTTGCGATCCAAAACCTAGCACAATTAGAAGAAGAAACAAAGGTTTTTAGGCAAATAGTTTTAACCAATACAAATACAAAAATCATAATGCCTGGCACTAATACTGAGGACAAAAAGTACATAGCAGCCTTCTTTGGCACAAAAGAAAAAGAGAATGTAAAAGTATCTTCTAGTGAAGGATCTTTATTTGCAAGTAATCCCAACAATAGCGAGGGGTATTCAGTTGAACGAAAAGAAGTTAATAAAATAACAGAGTCTAATTTAAAAGCTTTAAGGTTTAAAGAATGTTTTGTTAATTATACAAACAGTAAAGGGCAAGAAATAGTAGCAAAAGGGATAACTGATTTTGTTAAAGTTGATCCTGATGTAGAGTTAAAAGAATATGATTTTGAACAATTTAATCCAAAGGAAGAAGATGTGATAACTTTTACAAAAAAAGAAAATCAAAAAACAAAAGACATTAAATCTGAAAAGAAAGAAGTAAAATCTAACTTTGACGACTTAGAGCAATCCGAAGAGTATATTGAAATAAGTAATAGCTTTGATAATACCATAAATAAAACAAACAAGATTGATATGAATAAGAAGGTTTTGAATATAGACTTTGAAGAGCAGAAAGATGATTTATTTGAAGAAGTCAAGATTGATAAATTCGTAGAATTGCAAGATAAGAAAGAAGAAACGCAAGATAAAAAAGAAAAGACAACAGACAAAAACGAAGAAGTACCAGATAAAAACGAAGAAAGAATAACAAAAGACAAAAACAAAGAAAAAAAGAACGAAAAAGAGCAGAAAGAGATAACAGAAGAGAAAAAAGAAGATGATCTTGAGTTTTTAAAAGAAGAAGAAAAGGAAGAGGTGAAAACAGAAGTGGAGGAAGAAAATGATTCTGATTTCGAGGAAG
>CAZAFP010000104.1:0-2780 GCA_964484835.1 uncultured Methanosarcinales archaeon | reverse complement strand
ATGTAGGGAATTATCAAGTAATATACAATCTTGTAACTAAACCAGAAGTAAATAAAAGAATTAATTATGGCATTTCTGAAGAAGAGTATCTGTCTAACTTAACAAGCGCCTTAGAGGATTTGAAAGCTCAAATGCTTTTAAATAACGAACGCAAACTAGCAATGCCAAAGATCGGATCGGGATTGGATGGAGGAAATTGGTATGTAATTAGAGATATTATAAATGACGTATTTAAAGATAGCGGCATAGAAGTGGTTGTTAAGTTTTTGTAGATTATTATTAACCCAGCCTGTTTAGGCTGGGTTTTTTTGTTTATTAGAGCAACAATGCTTTTAATACATACATTAAGCAAACCTTAAAACAAATCTTTAAATTTGTAGTATTAAAATAATTTTCAAAAATAAGGGGGTATTTCATAGAAAATTAAGCAAAAAACCTATCGCTTTAGCGGTAGTATATAAGAGGTATCGTTCATTGGCTAGGAAACTTAAGACCTGATATACAGGTAGTTTCTGTTTAAATCCAGAATTTCTCTGCTTTAACAGTGAGGAGGTTTAAGCAGGATGTTAAGTCAGTGAATAATTTTTGAGGAATGTAAGAATATTCTTCAAAAAAACTTTTGTCTCTCATTGTGATAGATGCAAGAGTAATTTAAGTAGTAACAAATTTTGAAAGATGGGAGGGGTATGTAATGAGTAATTATTTTACCAGGAAAAAGAACCAGAAAGGATTCACGATAGTTGAGTTGATTGTCGTGATAGCAGTACTGGCAATTTTGATAGGAGTAGGTTTGCCAAGCTTCTTGGGCAAGACAGAAAATGCAAGCATGACAAAAATAAGAAACGATGTTCGTGTCATTCAAGACACTATTGAAAGAGAATATGTCCGTGGCCATGAGGATGACTCTTTCTTAGAAGAATTAAAAAAAGAAGAGATAGATGCTTCTAAACTAGATGATTACCATTTAATTAATGAAGCAGGCAGTATTTTAGACTCAGGTGAAAGTTCGGTCTATACACTTAACCTAGATCCTGTAGATGAGCACATGCGTTTATATGACAATATAGACAATCTTGCAATTGTATTTAGCACACCACAAGTTGCCGCATTAGTAGACAAAGAACTGTTGCCTTACACTTTAGATATTGAAATAGTAGGGCAGGCTGGGTTAGAGATCTCGCCTTATAAGAACGAATACAGTTACGGAGATACTGTTAATCTAAACTTAATTCTTGAAGAAGGTCAAGATTTAGAAACTTGGCTAGGTGACGTACCCGAAGGTTACGAAGAAGAAACTGAGCTTGAGTTGACAATGGATAATAATAAAGAACTAACTGCATTAGTAGACGTAGAGGAGTTACCATTAGACGTAAATATCGAAGGCGATAATGGCGCAGGTAATGTGCAAAAAAAACCTGATCAGGAAAAATATGAATACGGTGACAAAGTAGATTTAACAGCCACAATAGATGACGACACTAAAGAATTTAAAAAGTGGCAGGGAGATTTAGAAAGTAGCTCTAGCGAAGAAACCATTTTAATAGATGGTTTCAAAGAAGTAACTGCTTTATTTGGCTTAAAAGAATATTCTGTTAGCATTGATACAGAAGGTCAAGGCAGTTATGAAATCAGCCCTGTTCAAGAAAACTATGAACATGGCACAGAGGTTACTGTTAAAGCAGATACTGATACAGTAGGTGGTTATAAGTTTAGCCACTGGGAAGGTTTTGATGAAGACATTTCTGAAAAAGAACACAGCTTTGTTGTAGAAGGCAATAAATACCTTACAGCTGTTTTCGAAGAAGAATACTACTCGCTTGACACAAATATGTCAGGTGAAGGCGAAGTTCAAATAGATCCTGATAAAGAAGAATATAATTATGGAGACGAGATAACTTTATCAGCCAATCCAGAAGATACATGGGAGTTTAAAAACTGGACTGGCGATACAGATAACTTGGATAACGATACAGACAAAGAAACTATTTTAAGCATGTATGAAAATACTAGTTTAACTGCTAATTTTGAGCAAATGATTTATGGGCTAAACGTATTAGAACCTGACAATGGAGTTATTGAAATAGACCCAGAAAAAGAAGAATATATAGTAGGCGACGAAGTAGAATTAACAGCAGTTCCAGACGAAGGACATAGCTTTAAAGGCTGGACAAACGATTTAGATGGTAATGACAAACAGAAAACAATTACTGTAGAAGATGACTTAACAGTAGGAGCAGAATTTGAAATTAACGAATACGACTTAGATGTAAGCGTTGAAGGTGAAGGATCTTATTCTGTTGATCCATTAAACGAAAAGTACGAACATGGCATGGAAGTTACAGTTAAAGCTAGCACTGACGAAGTAGAAGGTTACAAGTTTAGTCATTGGGAAGGTTTTGATGAAGATATTTCAGAAAAAGAACATGATTTTGTTATAGAGGAAGATAAACAAATTACAGCTGTTTTTGAAGAAGACAATTATTTACTTGATACAGAAACAGCAGGAGAAGGCGAGATTCAAATAGATCCTGATAAAGAAGAATATAATTATGGAGACGAAGTAACTTTATCAGCCACTCCAGAAGATACATGGGAATTTAAAAACTGGACAGGTGATACGGATATCCTAGATAACGATACAGATAAAGAAATTACTTTAAGCATGTATGAAGACATTAGTTTAACTGCTAATTTTGAACAAATAACTTATGACTTAAATATACAGGAACCTGATAATGGAGTTATTGAAATAGACCCAGAGAAAGAAGAATATATAGTAG
>CAZAFP010000103.1:0-2794 GCA_964484835.1 uncultured Methanosarcinales archaeon | reverse complement strand
ATAGTTATCCCAAATAGGTTGAATATGGCTTGTCCTGTTACGACAAATAAAGTTAAAATAATGAAAGCTAAGGTGGTTGATCTCAATGCTATTTTCTTTTTTTCGTAGTTAGAACCAAAAGGTTTTATTGATGTGAAAATGAAAGATGTAGTAACAGGATTTATAATTACAAACATGCTGGTGATTGACATTAAAAAATAGTCTATTATTCCTGCTAACATTACTTTTTAATTACAACTAACTAATTAAAAAGATTTGGAACGACTAGTTAGTAGAAAAAACAACATATTTATATTACGATTAATATCTAAAATGACGAATATGAAAAAAATCAAGCCTAATAAGAATAGTTTTGTTTATTTTTATAATGTGAAAATAGCAGGTTTTAGTTATTTCACAAGCTTTAGTGTATTATGGGGAATACCTTTTGTTGTATTGGCTGTGCTAATTATTTTTTATAATAGGCTGGTACGTTACGAAAAGGAAGAATATATTTTTTATAAAGATAAGATTGTTATGATATCAGGCAATCTGATAAGTGATAAAGAAACAGAACTAAGGATAAAAAATATAACACATTCATCATTAAATCTTCCATACATAGAAACTAAAATCTTCCGAACAGGAAACATATTTGTAGATGCCGCGGGGAGCGCGACTACAGAGATTAAACTGAGTCACATAGATAATCCTTTTGATGTTTTTAAAGAAGTTCAAAGTTTAATGATTAAAAATGGATTTACACTTTCTAAGAAAGAACTTATACAAAAAGAAATTCCTGATACGGTAGCGGTATTCTTAGATGTTATGGGTAAGATAATACTGGGTATTTTCATTGTTTATTATACTGTTATAACTAGTGTTTTATCGGCATTTGTTTTAGAACCCAGGCAGTTCATACCTTTTGCTTTTTTGCTTTTATTAATTGCGAGCGTTATAGTTTTAATAAATGTGTTCCGCTTCATGAATTTGAAGAGGAAGAAATATTATCTTTATAAAGATACTATTTATTACGAAGACGGTTTTTTTACGGAGAATTATGCATATATACCTTTTGAAAATTTATCGGATACTGATTTAGAACAGAATTTTATAACTAAGTTATTAGGGCTTTATAATATAAGAATAAGCAGTAGGGGTCAAGGTAATGATATAAGATTTTTTTATATAAGAAATGGAGAAACCCTGAATGAAAATCTGGATTTGCTTATTAATAAAGAGAAGAAGATGACCACGAAAGAGGGTGTTTCTAAAAAAGTGGGTTTTGAGAAAAAGACAGGTTCTAGTTTTAAAGACCATCATTTCATTGATTTGAATAGAAGTTTGTTTAATGTTTTAGTTCTGGCTATATTCGCTTTTTTAATTTTTACAGCATCTACTTTTATAGATTTTTTACCTTCCACTATTATTTTAGTGGCGAGCATATTTGTTTTAATAATATCCTTAGTGGGTAATGTCATACCGGTTTTTGCAACTACTTATAATATAAAAAATAGGAGTGTAGAGTCAGTTTATAGCTTTTTAACCACTAAAAATCTTGAATTCGGAACAGATAATATTACAGCTTTAGAAGTAAGGGAGAATATTTTTGATAAGTTATATGATACTTACACATTAGTGTTTTATTCTATAGGCTCTAATCAGGAATTAGTGTTTAGGCATATTAAGAAAGAAAAAGACTTGGTTGATAAGTTAATTAAGAAGTTAGGTATTAAGAGAACTAGTCCTAGTAGTTTCAAACCAGATTTTGATTTCATATCTATGATAAGAGCAAATTTGTTTCTTAATATTTTTTTATTAGTCGTGATTTCAACAAGCTTGATTTTCATTAATATTATTATTATGATAAGCCTGGGATTCTTATTTTTTGTTTATGTGGCTGTTTATTTTTACAAAAAGTACTATTATACAAAACCCGTTCTTAATGTTTATAAAGACAGTATTGATTATTTCGAAGGTGTTTTTTTCAAAAAGAATTTCTACGCACAATACGAAGACGTTAAGGATATTTATAGCTTAAGGTATCCCTTCGGAGATAACGGAACTGTTGATGTTAACATAGCAGGAGAAGTCATGGTTGATGAATCTAAACAAGTAACTAAGAAAGTAGGGTTTAAAGCAGATTATTACAAAGACATTTTAGATTTCCATGATTACCTAGATAGTTATATTAATAAAAAATCACTTGATAAGAAAGTTGAATTGAAAGCCAAACCACAGGCTAAGAATCCTCTTGTATCAAATACTTTACTATCAATTATAATATTCCCTCTTATTTTAGTACTGCCATTTACTTGGTATATTACATGGCTAAGGGCTAAAAGAACAAGTTTTTTTATAGAGAAAGACCGACTAAAGATGGTAAAAGGAATTTTATTCAGAAGAAAAGTAACAGTACTCTACCAAAAGATTAACCATATAAACACGAATAAAGGATTACTGAATAAACTACTAGACAACGGAAATGTGACTGTATTCACAACAGGAAGCGGAAGCCCAGAACTGACTATATATAATGTAGAAGACTACCAAAGATTCTACAAAGGCATAGAAAAAAAATACAAAAACTAAAAAAAATATTATACGTCTAAGTATTTAACTTTATGAGCATTATCCTCGATGAATTTCCTTCTAGGACCAACCTCACTACCCATCAACATACTGAATATCATATCAGATTCCACAGCGTCCTCAACAGTTATCTGCTTTAAAACCCTGGTATCAGGATCCATAGTTGTCTCCCAAAGCTGATCAGGATTCATCTCACCCAGACCTTTATAACGCTGAACACTCA
>CAZAFP010000102.1:0-2804 GCA_964484835.1 uncultured Methanosarcinales archaeon | reverse complement strand
CTATAAGAAGACTTATCTTGCCACTTTTAGCTCCAGTAACATATTTTTTAGCCATATCAGATTTACTTTTGGTAAGAAGTTCTTCACTAACACAGAGTTCTTGGGCAAAAGTTTGTAATGCCATAATCTGGGCTTCTATTTGTTGTAACTGAGGATCGTTCTTGGCTTCTTTCTCAGTACGGTGATTCATTCTTATAGTGGACTCTTTTTCTTTTAAGTCCTCGATGTCACCTAAAATTTTTCTAGTCATTTCTATTTGCTCAGGCTCAAGATCAAGATATCTCTGTATCACAAACAAAGAAGGTAGCTGTTTGCTAGTTTCTTCTTTTGTTTTGGAAATTATATATGGTTCTATTGTTCTCTGAAGTTTTCCTAAATTACGGGAGCCAACTACACGGCCATAGCGGTTGTACTTGATGAATTCTCTAGAAAAAGTGCTGTATTTAGGAAAAAGTTCTGGCTCCAAAAATTTAAAAATACCATAGATATCTTCTGAGTTCTTTTTAACAGGAGTAGCCGTAGCTCCTATGCGATAAGGAACATAGGAGAATTCATAAAGTGCTTTGGAGCGCTGAGCGTTTCGATTCTTAATATATTGTGCTTCATCAGCCATAATAAAACCCAGGTTCATTTTGTGCAGCTGCTCACGGACAGAAGAATCTCTTAATGTCTCGTAATTAGCTATAAAAAGATCTGTTTTCTGGAACTGTTCCAGAAATATTTTTGACTCTTCTTCTTTGAGTTCTTCAAGTTTTTCATTTATTTCTTCTTTATTCTCTTCATAAAGTTCTTCCTGTAGCTTCTTTGCTTTATTTCTTATAGAATAAGTAATATCATTATAAGTTTGCAAAACTCGAGGCCTAAAATCGGAAAACTTTTTTACTTCATCGTGCCATTGTTTTTTAGCAGTAGCTTTAACTACTACTAGTCCTGGAGGTGATATTATATCATTATAAACTAACTCCAGGAAGACCCCTATCCCAATAGGGGTCTTTCCAGAACCACAAGGATACTTTATTAAGACATTCTTATTGTCCAAAGCAAATTTTATCGCCTGTTTTTGATAGTCAAAAGGAGGTAGCTTCATCTGTTTGCCGATCTCTTCGTAATCGGTTATTTCTTTTTGAGATCTATCTTCTCCATCATCTATGTCTTCAAAAAGGCGCTCAAGCATAGGAAAGCTTTCTTCGTTTATAAGCCAAGCTTTCTCATCAGGCACAAACTCCTTATTGTCTATCTGCATAATACGACGGAGATATTCGCTAAATTCACTCTTGTTGCCTTTAAACGACGCTAGATAACCCCGTCCTGTTTTCTTGACTTTTATCAACTTTTTCACCTCTAATTATATCTTTTGCCCATTTTTCTATAATATTTTCTAAAATTGATTTACATGTATCGTCCATAGTACCATAAAGATTTTCAGCTTTTCTATTGGATTTCAACAAGGCATTAGCATATTCTACAGATTCGTGGGCTGCTTCATGAGGTTTAATATTTTTGAGTACAATATATTCAAAAAAATTATCGAAGATGTTATAAAGAGATAATTCTACGTCTTCAAGATACATCCCGGTGCTTAATTCTATTATCGGGATGGAAAGTTTTTTAACCACGTAATTATGATAAGTTATCTTCTCGGTATGTGTCAAACTCTCTAAATAGTCTTTCAAAGGTAATAACATACTAAAAATGCTAAAGTAATCCTCTCTATCTAGTGGTGAAACCGGATTTTTTATAAGTCTTATAAAATCTGTTGGGCTCTCTTTTTTTTTCCAACAAGAGGCAGTTAATCCATCTTTTATGGGTACATGAATAAGATTCAGATTTCCGCAATAGTCCTTAAACTTTATCGGTATATTATTAATAAAATTTATTTCAGAATAATCCATTCTTAAGCTCTTTTTAAATTCCTTAAGACTGTTATATGGAGTAAGTTTAATCCATTTTGTTCCCTTTAACTTTCTGAGCATAACATCTGAAGAACAATAAAGTTTTTTTATAGTAGTATCAGATGACCATAAAGCGGTGAAAGAATCGTAATCGTTTAGTTCTTCTCTATGCACATAATACCTCAAGGTATAGGGATCTTGTTCTCCTATTAAGACTTCTACTGTGCTCAAATAAAAAACTCCTTTCTGTTTTTTAAAGAAAAGCTTAAATATGATCATTTGATTTCCCCACTCTCGGCTTTGTTTTATAGAGCATTTTGTATTAAAAAATAGCACAGCTAATTATTTTATAAGTTATTGCATCCCCGCTTATCTACTCCTTGTCGGAGTCGTTCTCTGTATCTACCCCCAATCCTTTTGCTATTTTTAGTATGTCATCTACAGCAGAAGTTATGGCGCTTAAAATTTGATTTTGAAATTTGGCGTTCTCTCTCTGGTCTTTTTGAAACGCCGGTATTCTGATGTAGTTACTAGTAAGATTAGTTATCTCTGCAGTTAAGACCTCTAGGCGATCTTGTGTCTCTGTGATAAAATCTTCTTTCTCTTTTTCCTTTTTTTCTAAAGAGCGATAGAGCACATTATTTTCTTCTTTTAATTTCGCAATTTCTTCACGATTTTTTTGGTCATACTCGGCAGCTCTTTTTAGAGCTTCATACCCTTTTTCACTGTCTATAAGTTCCTGAGCCTTTTTGCTCATAAAGTTCATGAATTCTTGCTGTATACTGGACATATTCTCCATGCTTTCAATAAGCTCAGATATAGAAGGCTCATTTTCTTGTTTAGCAATTCCTTGATCTTCTGCTGAGACACACTCTGTTTTTTCGTCAATTTCTTCTACATTATCATCTTTTT
>CAZAFP010000101.1:0-2833 GCA_964484835.1 uncultured Methanosarcinales archaeon | reverse complement strand
TTTTTTAGCTATTTTTTCGTTTATAACCTTATTCTCTAATAATTCCAATAATTCTTTTATATGATTTGGAGTTGCAGGGTATTCAGAGATTGTTAATTTGTTATAATTGAGAATGCCTAATATCATACTCCTGAATATTTTAGCTGAGAATACAGGACTAGTCATGGATTTCTCGAAGAATTCTACTAAGTCAGGATCGTCACATATTATTTCAGCATCGTCATTATCTATACCTTTAGATGTTAATTGTTTTACTTTTTCTTCTGCAAGAATAGGCAATTCCAAGTCTAAATAATGCTTTATGTTAATAATAGGTATGTCAGGTTCGTAAATATAACCATAATCAGCTTCAGATTCTTTTTTACGCATGGAATAAGTTTCTCCATCCATAGCATCCCAACCTCTTGTTTCGGAAATAACTTTTTCTTTCTCCTGTCTTTTTATTTCATATTCTATACAGCGTTGTATTTCTTTAAAACCAGTTACGTTTTTAACCTCGACACGAGTATAATTATTTTTTTTATTACTTACATTAACGTCTGCTTTTAAACTAGAGTTTTCGTCTAAAACCCTTAAATATTTTAAAGTCCTAAGTAGCTTTTTCATGAAAAGACGGGCTTGATCAGAATCTTTTATATCTGGCTCCGTTACTATCTCGACAAGAGGCGTCCCGCTTCTATTGTAATCTATCAAGATATTTTTTTCTTCGCGTGTTATACTGGCAGGGTCTTCTTCTAAGTGAACTCTTTTAATCCTTATTTTTCCATTAGCTTCTAAAAAGCCGTTTTCCCCTAAAGGCTCTTCATACTGAGTTATCTGATAATTTTTAGAAAGGTCCGGATAAAAATAATTCTTTCTTGAAAAAACAAGGTCTTCTCTTAGGCCAGTGTTTAATGCTTTACAAACAAGGATTGTTTTTTTCACGGCCTCTTTATTAGTGCTAGGCTTAGAACCCGGATGTCCTAGACAGATAGGACACGTGTTAATATTTACATCTTTAGTTTTGTCATTAGGACAATCACAAAATAGTTTAGACTGTGTTTTCAAACTAGCATGTATTTCCAAGCCTATTTTATTCAAACAAATCACCTATGTCTAATAATTTTTTTTCTTCGAAATGATCAGTGGTTAACATAAAACCAGAAGGGAGCTTTGATTTTAAAGGCATGCTCAGATGAGGCAAGCCTGCAAGGTTAGCCCCTACAGTTAACAAATCCATATTATAAACGTCTAAAGGAGATAAATCCTTAACTTCGTCAAATTTAGGAGGAGGAATAGGCATGGTTGGATGAATTATAGCATCAACATCTTTTAGTATTTCTTTATATTCATCTATTAATAATTGTCTGACTCTTAATGCTTTGTCATAATACTGGTCTCTATAACCCGCCATCCTGGTAAATGTGCCTAGCATAATTCTTCTTTTGGTCTCTTCTCCAAAGCTACTTCCTCTTATTGAAGAAGCAAAGCTTTCAAAATCACCTTCTAAGTCTTTAGTAAGCCCATACCTCAAACCTGTATATTTAGCTAAGTTGGTGCTTGCTTCAGCCATGGCAATTATATAATAAGTGCTTATACTGTATTTTTTATTAAGATGTAAATCTATTTCTTTAATGACAGCTTTATCTTTTAATGAGTTTATTAGATTTTCAAAATCTTTTTTTATTTCAGGACTGGCTGTTTCAACATAACTTTTAGGAATTCCCAGTACAGGTTTTAATTTTTCTTTTTTTGTGTAATCAGGAATGTCTGTTTTTACACTGGTAGAGTCTTTGTCGTCATAACCAGCTATTATTTTCAATCCTAATCTTACTAGATCAAGATTGCTACTTATAACACCTATTTTGTCTAAAGAATTAGCATAATCTATCAATCCATACCTGCTTACTAATCCATACGTTGGTGTTAAACCTATAACGTTACAAAAAGCGGCGGGATTAGCAATGCTACCTCCTGTGCTTTCGGCAATAGCTATATGATTTTTAATAGTTTTAGCAGCTCCAGCCGCCCCTCCGCTACTACCCCCCGTTACTCTATCAGGAAATAAAGGATTCTTAGGTATTTTTTCTGTATTGGTGCAAAAACTTCCAAAGCCAAACTCATCCTGGACAGTCTTGCCAGATATGTGATAACCCGCGTCTTTGACTTTTTTAACAACAGTAGCATCAAATAAAGGTTTGTAACCTTTCAAAATCTTGGATGAAGCAGTAGACTCCATTTCTTTAACAACTATATTATCTTTAAAAGAGAATGTTATTCCTTCGCCATTTTCATAAACAGAAAAGTATTCTTTCATAAACCAGGACCCTCGTAATAATTATTTTTTTTATGCTTTGTCAATCTTAAATTAGCCAAGCCATTTTTTTCTGAAGAAACATCTTCTCTTAATTTATTTTTTATGTCAAGAGGATGTAAAGCTTTCTTAATGCCTTCAGTTTTTACTTCGCTAATGTCTGAAAAAGCAGATAGTACTTGTTGGAAATCAACAGAGAACATTTTTATTTCTTCACTAGTTAATTCTAAACGAGCTGTTTTAGCTACAGATTTTACTAAATCTTCATCGATATCCATAATTAATAAATTCTAAATAAGTAATTGTATAAAAACTTTTTGAAGAAAGAAAGAAAGAATTGTGAGCGGCTCCGGCCAGACTTGAACTGGCGACCTGTCGGTTAACAGCCGACCGCTCCACCTGCTAAGCTACGGAGCCACAAATACTTAGAATAAGCGTGCTCTTTAAAAAATTTTTGTTTTAATTTTCTGCCAGGTATTGATTTATCCTGTTCTTTTGACCAGTAAGAAAGTCTTTTCTTTTATTTTTTAAATAATAACT
>CAZAFP010000100.1:0-2859 GCA_964484835.1 uncultured Methanosarcinales archaeon | reverse complement strand
TATCCTACCAACACCTTCTTTTATCTTAGCTTTTAAGCCACCGTCAGGGTTGTTAAGAATATGACCCATAGGACTAGTAGTAGTACCAATCTGCTGGGTGGTGAAATTAAGACTGTCATTCTCAGGAATAGGCTGGCCATAACTGTCTTTTTCAACAGGAGCCAAGGAATCGAAATAGTTATTCAACTGATAATTAGACAAGTCCTCATGAATATTATAATCGTTCATAAAAATAATATGTGAAATCTATAATATATAAAATTTACCACGAAAGTAACCTGTGGGCTTTCTTATAATTGTTATAAACCATCCACATAGGAAGATGAGCTTTACCAGCTGCTCCCCGAGCATCTTTAATATCATATTTGAATTCTTTTTTCTTCTTAGGTATAAACTGACCAGGCTTCAAACTGTCAAATATATCACCAAAACCATCAAATAAAGCCTTGAAAGGGTCTAAAACACCCTCCTGAGAAGATACTTTCTCTTCTTTTTTACTTTCTTCCTTCTCTTTAATACCCTCAGCTTCCTTTAAATAATTATCTAAGTCATCACCTAAATGAGCCATGGCATCCTGTAACTTATCATCCACCAAGCCAAGCAATTCTCTATCTTCATAATCTTTCATGGCTTTATACATTTTAATCTGGTGAGTAGTCCAGCCATAACATCTGAGAGTCATAGTACCCTTACCGATATGAACAGGACCTTGGTTGAAATCTTGACGGTATTGCATAACCGGCTTGGTTAAAAACTTAAAATTCATTAAAACCACAGGATGGTAACCCTTATTAGCAGGCCTATAAGCCAAAATTTCCACCTCGCTAGTGCTAGTATCAAAAGCAGATACTATATTTTCACTATCAATATCTTCCTCATTCATAGTAAGTCTTTTTATATGCTTTAAGTAAGGCTTGACCCAAGACATATACATCTTAATAGTTAAATAATGCTGTCTTAAATAACGTATTTGGAACTGCCTTCTAGACTCCAATTCTTTATGAGTTTTTTCTTTCCAAACAATGAATTGGTAAAGCTTTCTTTTTAAAACAGACCTGACGTTAGGATTGAAAGACTCCATCGAATCTATAACTTTATCAATGTCTTCTTTTTTATACACCACCGTGTTAAAAAACAAATCGGGAAGAGCCGCATAACCCACAGTATCTGCTAAGTGATATATACTTCCTGGTTGCATCTGACCCCCTTTATTCTCGGCAAAATCAGCATACAAACCCTTAAGAGTCGCATCAGCGCTTTTATGCTCTTCCCAGCTATTATAAATGTCCAATCTTTCATCTATAATCCTAAGCTCCCTCACTATTTCAAATAATGTTTTTACTAATTCACTTATACCCCTTAAGAAACCACTAGCTCTGTCTTGCTGAATACTCATCCTCTGACCTGTATTTCCAAAACTAGCACTCTGCTCAGAAGCAGTGAATAAATCAGTTATTTTATCCAAGAAAGGAAAACCAAAATCTTGCTTTATATGATTCAGACACCAATAATACATTTCCTCCATAGAAAGACCTGCTTCTTCATGAATCAAACGGAATCTATTGAAAGGCTTAGGATAACCCGTTTCTTGATATTCTTTAGTCCATTTTATATGACCTTCCTCTTCTTTTTCGACATCAGCATCTTCAGGATCTATATCAGAACCATCTTTCTTGACATAATACCCTTTATCTTTATCAAACTCATAATCGGACATCTTCTTTAGCTTTATAAAGCCATACTTCACAAGAAGTTTCTTATCATCTAATACATCAGCCATTAGTTTAAAAAAATAACATTTTGTATTTATAAAATTTGCCTTAAAAATTAACCTTGTTTTTTAAGAATTATAGTATTCCCTATTTTTTTAGAAATATCAACGCCTTCAGGAAGAACGTTCTTTAAAGAATCGGTCAATTCATCCTTATCTTCGTAATCAAGTATGTTTTTTAAAAACTTTAACTTTACATAGTCATTCTTCTGAATATTTTTTTTAATTTCATCATGAAGAGAAATAGTAATACCTTTCTTACCTATCCTTATAGTGACTTCCTTATGCATAAAAAAATGAGATGAGGATTTTAATTAAATGTTTTTCGCTTTAACACTAAATTTACCTTGAGGTAAAGCACTTATTATATCATCATTAGTGTGTAACTTTAAAAATTTCATTATTTTATTGGCAGCCTCGGATTTTTTTAAAGAACCTTGGTCAAGTTTTAATTGTACATCACAATTTTTTTTAATAGCAGTCTCAGGTCCTATCATCACCAAATCATTGTACAAACCAACAGATATAGTCAGAGAAACCTTATACGTTTTTCTTTTACCATATATCATAAAAGATCCTTTAGATATGTACTCCCCAGACCTAGGTGTTTTAGAAAGCTGTTCAGGCTTCACCATATAAACCTCTGCAGCTTTAAAACCTTGACTCCAAATTTTACTATGTAAAGCAGTGAATTGAGCGGCTTCATAATAATCTATTTCCGATAAGCCTTCTTTGTTTTTCAGAATAGAAAAAGGACTCCCTGGCAGATCTGTATGGAAAACCCAATCATCCTTCTCAGCATGTTTTTTCACCACTTCTTCATTAGTAGACGCATCCCTTCCACTTATTACAAGAGCCTTATTAGATGTGAAAAACCATTTGTATTTTTCAAACCACTGCTTTTGCCTTTTCAAAGCCTCAGACTTTTTCTTTTCCAATTCCTCTTTCTTTTTAGCCTCTTCTCTTTTCTTTACCTGATTTTTCTTAGCTTCTTCGACTGCTTTTATAGCACCTGATAACTTCTTTTTAGCTTTTTTGGACTTTTCATAATAATAAGAAGCATTTTCCTCTACAGATTTCTTAAGATC
>CAZAFP010000099.1:0-2864 GCA_964484835.1 uncultured Methanosarcinales archaeon | reverse complement strand
TAGGTTTATCAATGCAAGTCCTTTTGAAGCAGAATCTGAGGAAGAATTAAGAAATAACTTAAGAGACCTGGGATTCAGTAATGACGGGGCTGAAACCATGTATAATCCTGTGACGGGAGAGCAGTATGAAACACAAATTTTTGTGGGTAACATTTATTATTTAAGATTAAAGCACATGGTTGCTAATAAATTACACAGCAGAGCTAGAGGTCCTATACAACTCTTGACCAGACAACCTACAGAAGGTAGGGCTAAAGAAGGTGGTTTAAGACTTGGAGAGATGGAGAAAGATACCTTCATAGGTCATGGTGCTAGCTTAACGTTGAAAGAAAGGTTTGATAGTGATAAAGTAGTCGTTCCTGTTGGTGAAAAAACAGGCTTGCTTGGTTACTATGATGCTAGAAAGAATAACAAAGCCGTAAGCAGTGTCCAGGATGAAGATGAAGAAATGGCTGATGTTGAGATAAGTTATGCTTTCAGATTATTGTTAGATGAGTTCAAAGCATTAGGTTTATATCCTAAATTAAAGTTAAAAAGCAAATTTTAAGGTGATCAAATGAATAATGAAAGACCAATATATAAGTACATTGATTCGATAGAGTTTGGTTTAGAATCTCCAAAGATGTTGAAATCCATAGCAAAGGCTAAGATAGTAACTCCTGAGTTGTATGATAAGGAGGGTTATCCTGTTGATGGGGGTTTAATGGATGTAAGACTTGGAGTTATAGATCCTGGTCTTAGGTGTAAAACTGACGGTCAGAAGCTTAAAGAAAGTCTTGGTCACTTCGGATATATGGAATTAGCAAGGCCTGTTATTCACATAAGTTTTGTTGATATGATTCTTGGTGTTTTAAGAAGTACTTGTAGGAGTTGTGGTAGAATATTAATTCCTGATGATAAAGTAGACAGTATAAAAAAAGAACTTGATAAGGTAACTGAAGATCAGGGTCTTAATGAGAGAACTGATAAGATAAAAAAGATCATTGCTAATCTAAGAACTATAAACAAATGTCCTCATTGTAGTGAGAAGCAGAAAAAAATAAGCTTGGACAAGCCTAGTTCTTTTATGGAAGAAGAAAGAAGATTATCTCCTATAGAAGTCCGTGCTAGACTTGAAAGAGTTCCTGATGAGGATTTAAGCTTATTTGGCATAAATCATTTAGTTGCTAGACCTGAGTGGATGGTATTAACAGTTTTACCAATACCTCCCGTAACGGTAAGACCTTCTATAACTCTTGAGAGTGGTGAGAGAAGTGAAGACGATCTTACTCATAAATTAGGAGATATTGTCAGGATTAATCAAAGGTTGTTTGAGAATATTAACGCTGGTGCTCCTGAAATAATCATAGAGGATTTGTGGGATTTATTACAATATCACATTACGACTTTCTTTGATAATGAAGTGGCTCAGTTGCCTCCTGCTAGGCATAGAAGTGGTCAGCCATTGAAGACATTAGTATCCAGGATTAAGAGTAAGGAAGGTAGGATTAGAACAAATCTTATTGGTAAAAGAACTAACTTCAGTGCTAGAACTGTTATCAGTCCAGATCCTAAGATTGACGTTAACGAGGTAGGCGTTCCGGAGAGTATTGCCATGAAACTTACAGTGCCTGAGAGGGTTACTGAATGGAACATGGATTACTTAAAAGAATTCATAAAGAAAGGTAATAAAGAATACCCTGGTGCTAATTATATAGAAAGACCTGATGGTAAGAGAAAGAGAATAACTGATGAAGTTAAAGAACAGTTATTAGAAGAAATCCAGCCTGGTTTCATAATTGAGAGGCATTTAATGGATGGCGACATTTCTTTATTCAATAGACAGCCTAGCTTGCACAGAATGAGTATGATGTGTCACAGGGTAAAAGTATTGCCTGGTATGACCTTACGTTTAAACCCTGCGGTATGTGAACCTTATAACGCGGACTTCGACGGGGATGAGATGAACATTCATATTCCTCAAACGGAGGAAGCTAGGGCTGAAGCAGAAATATTGATGGAAGTTCAAACCCAGATAATAAGTCCTAGGTATGGTTTAAGCACTATCGCTTGTATACAAGATAGTATAAGTGGTAATTACATATTAACTAGGGAAGGATTTGAAGTATCTAGGAATGAAGCTATAGATTTATTAGCTAGCTCTGGTATTTTCAACTTTGAAAAATTACCTCGTAAAGAAAGAGTGACTGGTAAAGAAATATTCAGTTGTGTTTTGCCTGACGAGTTCAACTTTGAAGGAAAATCAAGACTTCACAAGTCTAATCCTGAAGACCCTGATGCCATTGTAAAAATTGTCGATGGTAAATTAATAACAGGGGTTTTAGACAAAGCTAACTTAGGAGGAGGTAGTGGTTTGTTATTAAGGAATCTTCATAAGAAATATGGCCAGGATAGGATAATATTGTTCTTAAGAGATTTGAATGGCTTAGGTGCGGAAGTGCTTATGAAGTACGGTTTTACTAGTAAATTATCCGATATTGATTTAGACGCTAATGCATCTAAGAATGTAGAAGACATGAAAAAAGAAACGGAAAAAGATGTTGAAGAATTAATCAAATCTTATAGAGATGGTACTTTAGAACAACTACCAGGAAGGTCTTTATTGGAAAGCTTAGAAGGTAAAATCTTGGAGAGACTTAACAGGTTAAGGAATGACGCTGGTGAGTTAGTAGAGAAAAAAGCTAAAGGAGACACTACTACTATGGCTATGGTTAAAAGCGGAGCTAGAGGTAATACTATAAACTTGGCTCAAATGGCATCCATCGTAGGCCAGCAAGCTCTTCGTGGTGGTAGAATAGGCAAGGGTTACAAAGACAGGTCTTTATCTTGTTTCAAAAAAGGAGATTTAAGTCCTAATGCAAGAG
>CAZAFP010000098.1:0-2880 GCA_964484835.1 uncultured Methanosarcinales archaeon | reverse complement strand
TTGTTTATGTCTATCGACGAATTTATTGATGAGAGTGTTGATTTTGAGAAGGTTTTGAAGAATCCTTTTTTTCTGCCGGAGAGTTATTTCAGGTTTAAGAAAGACGAGGTTTATGAGGTTGCTCCTTATAATTTAATGATTCATGACTTCAAAGAATTTTATGAAGGTGGTGGTGATTATGATGCTTTGAAGAGTTATGTTGGTGAAACGGCTAATATTGTTAAGAGGGGAGGTGTTCAAAATAAGTTTTTTTTATTTAGGGAAGGCTATGTTTTTTCTATGTTGAGTTTGCCTTATGAGGATTATGATGGTTTTGGCAATTCTAATATGTTTTTAAGTGCCGTGGCGGATTCTTTAGATTATGCTTTTAAAGTAAAAAAAGGTCTTTTGTTAAAGAAAGATTCTAATTATGGCTTTTCGGAAGTTTATTGATTGTTTTGTATGTATTTAATTTCCATTTCTGAATTCTGGGCTGATACTCTTTGTGGTTTTTTATCTTCTGGTGTAGCCACTGTTAATTCTAATAAGGGTTTGTAGCCGTCATGAGATCTTTTCAGGTATTTTGTTTGGCCTGTTATTATTTTTTTAGGATCGTCTTGTATCTCTTGATATTTTCCTTTTAGTAATTCGTCTTTGTTAAGTTCTTCTTCTAATCTTTCGTTTATTCTGTCTTTACCTTTTACAGTGTTGACTATTTGCCTTTCTTCTTTTTTGTCATAAATTATTTGTGTGTCTATGTCTTTTTTTAACAAGAAGGAGCCGTGTTTTTTGTAAGTTGTCATATTTTCAGAATCTAAGTCTAGAGATATTCTTGCGGAGTGAATACCTGTTTTTAAATCGTATCTTCCTTCTCCTCTATCTTCTACGTTTAGCTTGCTCTGGTATTTATCTGATAATCTTTCGAATGCTCTTACTTTTCTTGATATGTCTTTATCTTGTATTCTTCTCAACAAAAAATCTATGTTTGTCATAACTAGTTAGTAGTCCTTTTCCTTTTTTATATTTTTCTTTTTTTTTAAAATATGTATCCGTATGTTAGTCCTGCTATTGTTGAGTATATTAATACTATTGTGATGTATGTTATTGTTTTTTTATTACCTAGTATTTTCCTTATTACTAATAAGTTAGGTAGGCTAATACTTGGTCCTGCTAGTAGTAATGCTAACGCGGGTCCTTTGTGCATACCTTCGTTTATGAGTGCTTGTAGTATTGGTATTTCTGTTAGTGTTGAGAAGTACATTATGCTTCCGAATAATGCGCTGGCTAAGTTTGCTGTTATCGTATTAGTTCCTGCTACGCTTTCTATTAAACCTTCTGGTATTAGTGGCATTACGAATCCAACAATAATAATACCTATGAATAGTAGTGGCAGTATTAATTTTGTGAAGGACCATGTTTCTTCTAACCATTTATTCCTGTTTTCTTTTTTGAATGTGAAACTCAAGATTATTATTCCTATGATTATTAACGCGAGTAAAGTAAACATAATACTTTTTTCTATGTTAACACTAGTTACTATTAGAACTGCTATTAACAATCCGAATAGTGTTAATGATTTCTTTAATGGTTCGTAACTACTTTGTTTTTCTATGTGGAATGTTTTGTTTTTGAATTCTTCTTTGAATATAACTGCCATTGTTAACCCGGTTAGTATAGCTAGTATTATTGCGCTTGTCATTCTTACTATTCCCATTTCTATTCCTAAAACACTTATGGTTAAGAATATAGCTGCGATGTTAATTGCAGGTCCTGCAAATAAGAATGTTATTGCGGGTCCTAGTCCTGCTCCGTTTCTTCTTATACTTGCGAATAAAGGTAATATTGTACAAGAGCATACCGCAAGTAAGATACCGGATGTTGATGCTACTAAGTATGATTTTATCTTAGATACTTTATCTCCTAAGTATTTTAGTATTTCTTCTTGTCTGATTAAACTAGTTAATCCTCCTGCTATGAATAATGCTGGTAATAAGCATGTAAGTACGTGTTCTCTAGCATATTCGTTCAATAACGTTAAGGAACTTTGTAAACTAGTGGTTAACCATCCAGCATTTACAGGTAAGAAGAATATTAATCCAAATATTGTAATGTATAGAAGTAATTTGTTAGATTCTTTCATTTTATTAATTGTTTTATCTCTTCCGTTTTTTTTATTCCTGAACTTTTTATCTCTCCATCTACGATTAAGGCAGGTGTTGATGTTACTCCGTAATTAACGATTTCATTAACGTCTTCTACTTTGATTATCTCTGCTTCAATCCCCAGTTCTTTCACTGCTTCTCTGGCATTTTTTTCTAGTTCTTTACAACTGGGACATCCCATTCCTAGTACTTCTATTTTCATTCTTCAATCACCTTCAATACTTTTTTTACTTTATCTTCTTTTAACGAGTAGATTATTTTCTTTCCTTCTCTTCTGTTTTTTATCAATTCCCATTCTTTTAATTTTAATAAGTGCATACTTGTGTTTGATTGACTTTTATTTATTAACAAAGGCAGTTCACAGGCGCATCTTTCTCCTTTTGTCAATTCTTTTAGAATAGAATATTTTGTTTCTTCTCCTAGTGCTTTGAAAACAAGAGTCATATCAATAATGATTGATATATAGTATTTAAATCTTGTTGTTCTATACTTTTTATTAACTCTTCATCTTCAGAATAAACATGAGGGCTTCTAAACCAACTCATCTTTTTTCCTCCACAATATGGAGTTACAATATTGTGATCATTAAAATCATTCCAATTAATTAAAACAACATCTGCATTCTCAAAAGCTTCTTCTAAAGAATTAAAAACAGTGTAATTTCCATAAGGATAATCAACCTCTTCTAAAGAACCAACTTCCAAATTCTTTAAATCTTCACAAAAAATATTCTTTCTTT
>CAZAFP010000097.1:0-2901 GCA_964484835.1 uncultured Methanosarcinales archaeon | reverse complement strand
GCTGAGACTGTTGTTGATGAAGCAAGTAATTTGGATAATCAAACAACGACTAATTCTTTCGAAGATGCTATTAGTGATTTAGATAGTATTTTGAGTAATTCTGAAGATGTGGAAGATGATTTTGAAGAGTTAAGCGATGCTTTAAGTGAAGTAAGCGCAGCTTTCAGCCAGATGCAATCAAAACTAGGAGATATTCAAAGCGTGAGTGCAGATGTTAGAGAAACCTGAAGCAGTATCGAGTCAGAACTTGAAGGCTCATTAAATACTATACAAAGTATGAGGAGTACTCAAGACTCGATGGTTGAGAGAATAGATCAATTGCAATTCAGAGACGCAGGTAGAATAGCGCAGCCAGTAGGGACCAATATAGAACCTATAACCAGTGATATGACTAGATTAACTTATAGTTTTCCTTACTTGTTAATGTTAGTTATTATGTTAGTAGGTATAATGTTATCAAGTACTTTGGTGTTTATGGAAAAAGACAGTAAAGCTTACTTTAGAAATTTCACAACTCCTACAAAAAATATTTTCTTCACAACCGTTACTTTTTTAACATCTGCTTTTGTTATATTATTGCAAGTTCTTATTATATTATTAGTTGCTTATTTCTTTTTAAACGTGCCCGTTCTTGATAATTTGGATGTTACTTTGACCATAATACTATTAGCCTCAGTTGTGTTTATAATGTTAGGTATTTTCATAGGTCATTTGTTTAATACAAGCGAAGCCATTACAATGGCCAATATAGCTCTTGGCAGCATATTCATATTCTTGAGTAATTTAATATTACCTGTAGAGACTTTATCAGATAGTATACAAATAATTGCGAGTTACAATCCTTACGTTATTTTAAGCGAGAGTTTGAGAAGCTCCTTGTTATTCAGTACTGGATATGATTCTTTAATACCAGAGTTATTAACAATAATTGTTTATAGCATTGTATTACTCTTATTAATACTTATAATGTTGAAAATAGCAGGTTCTAAATACATTTATGACTTGAGACATAAGAAGCATAGGCAGGCCAAGAAGAAAAACAAAGAGTTGGAGTTAGGCGGTAAAAAAGTAAAAAATATAGCTGAGTTAATAGAGGCCATGGAAGGCATGTCTGACGAAGAATATAACAAGGTTGTTAAAAAAGACAATGTCGTTTCTGAATGGTTGAAAAATGATATGGGTAAGAATTATCTTTCTAGAAGAATTAAAAAGAAAGATAGGAAAAAAGCACTTCTTATATTAAAGAAAAGAAATAAGAAAAAAGGATTATAAGTCGTCCAGGTCATCTAAAGACATTACTTCTTCATCTAACTCTTCATCGGAAGAAACGTCTTTCTTTTTCTCCGTTGATGATTCTGTCTGTTCAGGCTCTTGTGTTTCTTCTCGCGCTTGTTCTTGAACTTCTTGTGTTTCTTCATCAGATGATGATTTTTCAGAGTCTTCTTCCAAAGACTTCATTTCTTCTTCGGGGTCAACATCGAGTTTCATACCGTAAACTACGAGTTCTAAACGCTCAAACATCTTATTTTTCTGAACACGGCCTCTGAACTTTACCATTTTACCAAGTAAGTCTGTTTTAACTTCTTCAAAACCTTCAAGATTATCTTTGTATTTTTTAAGCTCTTCCTCATTGGTATTTAGCAAGGATAATATTTGTTCTTTCCACAATACACAGCGTATATTATCACTACCGTCATCCACGAATAAATTAAGAACGGCACCTTCTGTTCCGTCTTTCATCTGGAAAAATTTAGGATCGAATACTTGGACTATTGTTACAAAAACCTCAGCATTAGTATCTTCTTCAGTTAATTCGCTTATCTTTTTCTGCTTAACTTCAGAAGAAGATTTTTTAACCTCTACATTAACCCCTTCAGGATTAACGTCAAAAACAGAATTTTTAGAAGCGTGAATCTCGGTAAAGCCTCTATTTTCTCTCACGTCCACGTTCTTTATAGAAAGTACGTCGTCTTCTTTTATTTTTTCAAGCAAAGAAGCATTTTCGTCCCATAATACTAGCATGGTAACTCCTGTCTCGTCACCCACTAAAGCCCTGGATACTTTACCTTGGCCTTCTGATTTTTCAAAAGTTCTTATTTCATAAGTTCTTAGTACCTTAGCGTTTAAGGATACGCTTTTCATACCAGCCACTAATTTTTCTATCTTGCTGAGACCTTCCTGTTTCATAAGGTCCACTCCGTATTCATTTGCTACTATGTGAGCCGCGCCTTCTTCGCTTATCAATCCCGATAATTCTTCTAGTTTAGAATCTATTTTTTTCTTGACTTCTTCTTGGCTGATTCCTTTGTCTTCTGCTATTTTTTGAGTTATTTGGTCTCTAGAAATGTTAATCATTTTGAAAATTACCCCCTGTTTAATGGGTTATAAGGATTATTTATAAAATTATTGGTTGGAAAAGTCGTAAAAAAAAATTTAGTTTAATATATACGCGAAGTTAATCCTGAATCTTTCGGCTCTCTCTTGTAAAGACAGTTTGTTTTTGTAAATATCTTCGTTGTTGAATTCTTTGTCGTTTTCTGCACAGAACAAGTAATACCTCTCAGTAGGCGTACAAGTACGTGCGTCTATATTAGCTTGTCTCATGTAAACAGTGTTATTCTTCACAAATAATTCTTCTTCCCTGTCTTCAGATATTTCAAAAGGGAAATTAGTAATATTTGTAATGTTATTTAGTTTTATACTCGTGTTGGTATCTACGTTAATGTTGTTAAATGAGATAATTGAATTGTTAAACTCCACTCTTTCCATAAAGCCAGGGAATGTTATGTTACAACTACATTCACCGTTACTAGTACTGCAGTCTTTTATTTGTCTAGCAATTTCTCCTAGTAAGTATTCAGTTCTGTAACTAGCTTGGTTATATTCTCCTGCTTGGAATTC
>CAZAFP010000096.1:0-2929 GCA_964484835.1 uncultured Methanosarcinales archaeon | reverse complement strand
AAAATTTAATTCCGTTGGAGGTCCAGGTAGTATTATCACAATTTTACCTTCTTTTTCTACATATACACCTGGAGCGGTGCCTCTATCGTTAGGCAATAAAACAGCATTTTTAGGCATTAAAGCTTGCTTGCGGTTTGCATCTGTCATAGTGATTCCTCTACGCTTAAAAAAAAGTTCCAGTTGTTCTTCCCACCATTGATTTTTTTCCAGAGGCAAATCCAATACAGAAGCTATTGTTTCTTTGGTTAAATCATCCTTAGTAGGACCTAATCCTCCAGAAATAATAATCAAATCGGCCCTTTTAAAAGAATGTGAAAAAACCTCTTTCAAGCGTTGTTGATTATCACCTACCACTGTTTGATAAAAGACACCTATTCCCAGTTTCAACAACTCTCTTGAAAGATCACGAGCATTAGTATTTGTTATTTGTCCCATCAACAGTTCCGTTCCTACTGATATAAGTTCACAATTCATAAGATGCCTCCTCTGCTTTAATCGATTTATTTTCAAAGACTAAGTATGTCGGGACAAAAAAATACACATAATTTGTAATAAAAAATCTCTATAAAATATATAATATGAATAGAAATAGCGCAAACTAAAATATTAACGATTAACACTAAAAAATCTTTTTTAAACAAATTGAATTATTTAAGAAAACCTCTAATAAAATTTATGTAAAATTATTTATCCTGGTATTTCCTGGGCAAGCGCAGACATCGACAATAAAAGGGAATATTAGCGCAACAAGTCTATTATATTTGTAACTACTCATGCTTTTATCCTGTTGTGTCTGTCACTTTGTTCCCTCATTGCTTGTTAACTAAAACTAAGGCTCAAGATGTAGCTTTCCGCCAAGTTTTGGTAAAACTCACTTTAAGGTCAAAGTCGTCAGACACAACAGGCGCTAATTACTTTTGCAGGCTGAGTAGACACTTATATTTTTATTTTTTCTTATACAAATTCTTTACATAATCTAAATTATACCATAAAATAAAGGTGAAGAAAGATAATTCTACTTTAAAAGGAGTGTTGTATATGGATGGAAAAGGTGATTTCTTAGCAGGTGTAGTTATAGGAACGGTTGTAGGTACAGTAGCCGGTTTACTATTTGCCCCTGCTTCCGGCAAAGAAACTCGTGACCGTATTTCAGAAAAGGGTAAAGAAGTAAGAGACGTAGCTGTAGATAGAGCCAAGGAAAAATCAGAAGCTGTAATGAGTTCTTCCAAAGAACTTATTACAAAGCTAAGAGAAAAACTTCCTCAAAACAAAGAAGTACAAGATGCCCTTGACGATGCTGAAAAAGAACTAGGCAGTTAAGGAATTTAGTAAACCATGGAAGAAACTGTTCTGTTATACGCTATGATGGTAACCACCTCCCTTAATACTCTTCTTTTGCTGGTCCTGGTAGTTGGTTTCATAAAACTATGGTCTATGGCCAACAAACTGATGGACCGAGCAGAAAAAATTATTCAACGGGGAGAGCGAGAGTTAATAACGACGGTAGATGTCGCGCGCCGATTTTTTCAGCAAGGAAGCAACTTCTTAGGAAAAGCATCTCAAGCAGTGGAAAGGTATTTACTTTTCTCTAACTTGACCAAACTTACTTCTTCGCCCAAAAAACCAAACTTTATGACCTGGATAGGCATTGGATATGGCATATTCCAAACACTGAGACGTACACTAAATGAAAAAAAGATTTCGTGATTGTAGCACCACGTAAAAGAATCCCGCTTTGCGGGATTTTTTTACTGAAATTATAAAAATACCGTAAAGGAGAAACATGCAAACAATATCTGAAATATTTGAAAACTATGGCCCACTAACAGGTAAAGAGCTCTTACAGAAAACCAATTTAGATGAATTTACCTTATGGGTGGCATGTAATAATATGGTTAATATTAAAACCATAATAATCGGAAGAAGATATTTAAGACTTGATTCTCAAGTAGAAGAATATGCCAGGCTCTCTCCTTCCATATTACGTGAATTTTATAGTTATACTGTCATTGGTTCTACTTATAACTCTTTTTTAATAACCCAAAAAGCCGGAAGCTTAAAAAAAGAAATTGAAAAAATCAGCAAAGAAAAGTTTGAGCTAGCTAAAAAAATCATCTGCAAAATAGTGAACAGACATAAGGAAGCCTCTAATATTAAAGAAAATACCTGTTTTATGATTGCAGGAGACGTAGTTTATAACATGGCACATGCTGAACCTCGACCTGAATCCTCTACAGGTGAGTTGGTTAGAGGTTCCGATTTGGATGTTGTAGTTGTAGCTAAAAACTTATCTAAAGATATCTGGAATAGTTTGGATTCATCAATCTACCAGGAAAAACACAAGCTTTTAAGGAAACCCTTTCATAAAGAAGAAATAGACTATTTAGTTAAAGATTTTACTAATATTAAAAACCAAATACAAAGTAATGATTTTAAATCTATGGTTGCTACTAAAATACTATATGAATCTGAGTTTCTTTTCGGCAACCGGGAAATTTTTGACGCAATAAAACAAATGCTCATAGAAAATGGTATTCCCAAGTGGATAAATAATTTAGAAGAAAAAGCCATTAAGAATAGGAAAAAAGCAGAACTTCACCTGCTCTCTAAACAAACCTCGCCTGCAAAAGAGTTTTGGAAGCTATTTTATACAACACAAGAAAATGAAGAAATATTTTGACCTATAAAGAAGCCATTATTGATTTATCCAATTCTGGTAATTCCGGCCTTCTTTTGTATATCCTGCAGAAGTGTCAAACAAATATGCGCCCCTTTCCATATATCTCCTGCACCCAATGTTATAATAATATCACCAGGCTGAGAAAGAGAAACAGCCAACTTTGCCAGACTATCTATCTCTTCCCTGTAATACACTTTTTTACCTTTTTCTCGACTTCGCATCATTTCATACAAATGATGCGAATCAACA
>CAZAFP010000095.1:0-3038 GCA_964484835.1 uncultured Methanosarcinales archaeon | reverse complement strand
TAATAATAGGCCTGGTCTACTTATCAAACTTTAGAGATGCTCAGTCAAGAGACTTATTAGAAGACGAAGAAGAACTCGACTTATTAGCCACTAGCTTAAGAGTTGTAAATATGGAAGAATTCAGATGCACAAGCGAAGTAAGCACCTTCAGCGATAAATGCTTCGACCGTCTTAAAGTATTAGGCTTCAAAAACACTTTGGAAGACGAAGAATATTATCGTCAAAGAATAGGAAGGGCTAATTTAACCCTTGTTATTTACGATGATTTAAACACCACTTTAAAAAAAGAGAGTTTGAATTTTTACGATAACTTAGAACGAAACGTAACTACCCAAAGCACTTTTTACCCTATCAACGTATTCGACCCGTTAACTGGTTCTAAACACTTTGCAGTACTGGAGGTCATGGTCCAATGAGAAAATCCCAGATGGAAATAGTGGGTTTATTAATAATAGTTATTTTAATAACCTTGGTATTATTCTTTGCTTTAGTATTCTTACTAGATTCTTCTGAATCAACAACCGCTGCTGATGATTCTTTCGTTGAAAGACAACTAATAGAAAACTTCGGCAATTCTTTCTTAGACAGCCAAACTGTCTGTCTAGACGCTAACGACAACAAAAAAAGTATGAACCAAATACTAGAAGACTGTGTTCTAGAAACAAACTTCGAATGTCAAGATTACACTGATGCTTGTGCTTTTTTCAACGATACATTATCTGAAGTTCTGAACGAGACTTTTGAAGCATATGGTTTAAGGTATGAAGTGAATCTTTCTTCAGGCGAGGAAAGCAACCTGGCTTACATATCGAAGGAGTGTGATGAGAACAGACAAGGTTTTGAAATATATACTCCGCGGAATATAAGAGAGGGTAGAACTAATAGGGTGGCTTTCTTTAAGATAAGGGTGTGCACATAGAATAGGTAGAAAAATTTATAAATACAAATTATACTTGTATTGTTTGAGGTGTTTAAATGTTTAAAAAAGCAGAATTAAGTCTTAATGTTGTCGTAGCATCCGCACTTGCTATGATAGTGCTTGTTATTTTATCAGTTTTAGTATTCAATGCAGGGTCAGATATAACCAGGGGTACTGAGTGTGAAAACTTAGGTCCTGAAGCGGATTGTTATTCGTTTGATAGCTGTGCAGATGTCAGTGTAGATCAAAGATATGTAGAACATCCTACAGCGTCATGTCCAGAAGGAGAAATTTGCTGTATAAGACAATCATAAAAAAATAAGGTATTAATAATGTATAAAAAAGCCGAGTTAACAATAAGTACAGTAGTGGTTATAGTCATAGCCTTACTGGTTATGATAACTCTGATCTACGTATTTTTCAATACTAGCGATAGTTGGGGAGAAGCAGCGGCTTGCAGCCAAGCAGGAGGAAGATGTATGCCCATGGGGAGTTGCCCAGGCAATGAAATTCAGGAAGGAATGGATAGCTGCTCAGGAAACACACCTGTTTGTTGTCCTATCGGGTCATAAATGCGATTTTTTTAGGAGTTATTTTAAATGATGAACAGAAAAGCCATAGGTATTAGCGTAGTAATTTATTGGTCTATAGGCATAATTCTTTTCTTAACCATGATATATGGTATTTATCAAGCATGGGATCCTATCGGCGGCCAGGTAAGAACCTGCCCGGGTGAATGCAGAGAGAGCTGTGAACCTGGAGAATTACAATGGTCTCGTACTTGTAAACAAAGCGATGGCGAAACAGTAAGTGGCAAGGTTTGTTGTACAAGCCCGGGTAATTTCCAACCAGGAGAAGACCCATTGAATGAGTCTGAAGAAGACCCATTGAATGAGTCTGAAGAAGATCCGGATTTTGAATTAGAAGAAGGAGCAGATCCATCTATAGAAGTCAGGCACAATTCTGAAAGAGTAAATAATGGAGAAACTCAAGTTTTAGAAGTAGGAAGAGAATATCATTACGAAGTCTGGGGCTTCGGAGTTCAAAACGGTAGATGTAGAATAGAAATGTCTTTTGACCCTGGAGGACATCCAGTTCCATCGGAACGGAATATGAGGTGGGCTCAGGAATCATTCTGTATCGATCGCAATCTTAATCAAAACGAAAGCCATAGGGATGTCAGAAGAGGAAGAACTAATGTTTTATCAAACGTATTCAACCCAACAAGTAGTCATTTTGATATTGGTAATTATACTTTAACCATAGAATTATTAGACTCTGAAGATAAGGTTAATCAAAGCGTTACAATTCCTTTTGAAGTAGTAGAGAGATCTAAGATTGGACATGGAGATGTTGATCCAGCATTTATACAAGGAGATGTAAGTGCAGACTTTAAATTATTCGGTCAAGAAATAGAACCTAAACCTGGAGGTAGTGAGTTTTTCACTGATTTTGATATAGCTGATTTCAGAGAAAGCGGAGAAAGTTTCATAACTGCCGAGATCAGTGGCGCAGGCGTAATACAATGTGGTTATTATGTATATGACATTCAACAGCAAACTGTTTTAATACAAAGTGGAGTTCCTTGTCATACTGAAAGTACTGTAGTAATACCTTTAGATGTTAGTGTTTTAAGACATAATAAAGAGTATGAAGTGGGTTTCGGATTATATGATAAAAGAGGTGATGAGTTAATTCATTACGATATGATTTTTAATTTTTTAGATTCTGATTATAGAGATCCTTATTTAGTAGCTATAATAAACGGTCAAGAAATAGACTCTTCAGTTAGTCATACAGGAACGGTAAATTTAGAACTTGATCATCTTGGTTTGCCTCTTACAAGTATTTCTATACGTGCTAAAGTAGAAGAATCTTCTTTAGAACTTTTTTGTAGAGGAAACGTAAAGTCTTATGATTCTGAACAAATAATTAAGTCTATAAGCTTGCAGAGGTGTAGTGATTTGCAAGAATCAATTTCAGTTTATGAACCATCAAAGTATTTATTATACTTGGAATTAAGAGACCCTGCTAACCAAGATACTCTTGATTGGGTTAGAGCAACTATTAACGTAGATTAAAGAAAACTTTTAAATACATCTTCTGAGAATAAAAAGTA
>CAZAFP010000094.1:0-3120 GCA_964484835.1 uncultured Methanosarcinales archaeon | reverse complement strand
ACCTCTTAAAAAGTCATGGGATATTTTCATTCTTCTTTTTTCGCTTAACATTCCAATTTTTGGTTTATTATTGTATCTCAGTTTTTTGTTGAATAAGTCGTTTAAGCTGTTTTTTAAAGAATGTAATGTGTAGTATTTAAGGTCTATTCCTATTGCGTTTAGAGTGTAGTCGAATGTTTCTATGTGATCTTTAATTGTATAGTTCTTATCATGTTTAATTTCATTATTAACCAATTTATTAGGAATGCAAAAATCCACCTTTTGCAAAGTAGGAATATTTAAACCAATATGATTTTCTGTAAATGGATGAAAAGACAAATTTCCAAAATTTCCAAGGATGGACTTTAATCTTTCCAAAGAAATATTTCTAACCAAAATATCATAATCATTAACAACCTCTCCTAAAAACAAATCTCTCACGCAGCCTCCAACAAGATAACACTCGCAGCCTATATCTTCTAAAAATTCTATGATTTTTCCAAATCTTTTAATATCTTTCAAATAAAAACTGACTAAGCTTTTCAAAAAACCATTACCCTTCACACTAAAATGCTTTTTACTTCCTTCGCTTAAAAAAATACATTCTTTGAAATAATCATCCATAAAATTTCTTAATACTTTCTTTTTTTATAAATTTTTATAAAAATTAAAACTTTAAAAAAACTTATATAAAACAACAAACTCAACCATTATTAATGAAAAAACCAATAATATCTTTCTTCATAGGATACACTAGAGACTTTATTAATTCAGACCAAGGTATATTCGGCGCCGAAATAGTACTTAAGAACCTTGCAGAAGAATTAACAAAATATTACGAAGTATACATATTCGGACCGTGCTTAGAAGAAAACCAGGTTAACAAAGTCCATTATAAAAACTCTTTTCATTTAAAAGAATTTTCTCAGAGAAATACCATAGACTATATGATAGTGCATAGATACATATATTATTTTTTAGAGTTCGAAACGAATATCGCAAAAAAAACATATGTGTGGTTCCACGACATAGGAGCTCAACATTCTTGGGATTTTAAAGCTCTTCCTGAAGGAGGAAAGCCCTTATTAAAAAACGTTTTAAATAAAATAGAAAAAATAATAGTGCTCACAGACTGGCACAAAAAACAAGTACTAGAAACATATCAATTCCCAAAAGAAAAATTAACCGTCATAGGCAACGCATTAAAAGAAAATATTAAACCATCTGAAAAAACCAAAGATTCTTTTATCTGGTTTCAAAGCCCGGATAGAGGCTTAATACCTTTACTCGAAAACTTCCACAAAATAAAAAAAATATTGCCTGACGCCAAACTAGACATCTACGGAGACGAAACATGGCTTTTAGAACAAGGAATAAACACGCAAAACCTTCCAAACTACATAAAACACTTTGGTGAAGTTTCCAATAAAGAAATACTAACCAGATTACAAAAAACAGAGTATTGGCTATATACACTAGCGAGCCATGAAACATACTGTCTCTCAGCCTTAGAAGCGCAAGCCGCTGGTTGTATGTGCATCGCAACAAATTCTACAGGTCTTGCAGACACTTTGGGAAAAGGAAACAGAGGAATACTGATAAATAAAGAATATAATTCTGAAGAATACTGGCAAGAATTAATAAAAAACCTGGAAGAATTAAACAAAAACCCTTCGCTGAAAAAAAAATACATTAAAGAAGCGAGAAACTGGGCAGAAAAACAAACATACAAAAACAAAGCCAAAGAATGGAAAAAAATACTCAAATAGTCTCATCAAAACCACCCTTGACATAAATCTCGTCTTTAGTCTTCTTCATACGAGGACCATCAGGGTTTGTTATGTCGTATAATATTTTAACTTCTTCTGAAGAAAGTGCGCGAGTATATATTCTTACATCATCTATCCTTCCTCCTGGATAGTCATTGGGATCATAAGGCATCCTTAAACTCCCGTCTGTATCAGTTATCTCATTATAATCTTCGCTTATCTCCTCTTCTAACTCTCCGTTTATAAATATACGTGCGTTACTACCATCCCAAACCACGCATACGTGATGCCACGAATCCATAGCTTCGCTTGGCAAGCTCGCATAATGACTAGTCCTCCAACTACCATCCAGACGATACCTGACTCTTATATCCCCATTCGTTCTAAGTTCTATGAGAAAATTTCCTCTTAAAAACCGTGAATTGCTACTTGGCAGCTCATCGAATTTATGCCAGACTGAAACCGTTATAGCATTGCTCCCAACCCAAGGGCTAGCAGTACTTGTCTCAATGTAATCTCCATCACCGCTAAACTCTAAAGCGCTATTCGTAGGACTTCCTGCAACCCACTCAGGTCCATTTTGTAAAGACCCGTCATTATCCCCAACACTATCTTTGGCAGTGCTGCCAGAGCCTTCATCAAACTTCCACCAACCTACCAAATCATTACTAGGACCTACCTCTGACAACAAACCAGTCTTATAAAGACCAGTCTTTTCTAGAATATTGCCTTCTTCCCTTTCATCGAACTCCTGAGCAAAGAAATTACCCTTGTTATCCAAGCTAGCCCTCTGCTTGTAAAGCTCTTTCACTTCATCTTCAGATAAAGCAGTAGCATAAATTCTAAAATCATCAATAACACCTCCTAGTGGATAACCATTATTCAAATCATACCCTATAGTCAAATTCTCAGAAACATCAGCCTCCTGCCCTGAACCATCATAAGTCCCAAGCAAATCTCCATTTAGATAAGCATAGAAAGTAGAACCATCCCATACAGAAACAACATGATACCAAGAAGACTGACTTATAGCATTGCTAAACAGTAAATCACTATGAATCCTACTAGAACCTGTAAAATCCAAACTATATGAAATATCCAACGGGAAAGAATCAGAACTGTTAATAAAAACCCACGTTCCATCACCACCCCCACCATTCCTAGTACAAAAAACAGACGCCCACGAACCAGACGGCATTTCATCCAACCTAAACCACGCAGACATAGTAAACTCATCAGGATTTTGATTTAAAGGCACACTTCCTGAGTCTATCAAGTCACCTTGGCCATCAAATTCGTAAGCTCCGCTTCCAGTCTTGCTACTTGAAGTGTGTACAGCTCCATTGCTTACAGCGTTATATTGGTATCCGCT